>JAPLFE010000024.1 GCA_026390855.1 Chlorobiales bacterium
AGCGGTGTGGGGCAAATATTATAGTAAAAAGCAAAGAGAGTGGAATCAATGAAAGTGACGTGTTAAGAGGTGATTGACTCAGTGTAGCGGTTTGGGACAATTGGGACAGGATTTGTGTAGTATCAAGGTAACAGAATAAGGGTTGGAAATGAGACAGGTAGTTAAGATGTCGTAAAACTGGGCAGTAGGGAACAAGCCAACATGGGTGGAATAACTCAACCGATTCGCGTCTCCGGTAGTAAGTTGATACTACTTCAACTTGAGGGGCAGACCACTGCAGAGCAGATACGCTTCCGTTGCAATCGAAGCAACTTTCTGATTCACTATACCCGCGATATCGCGAAAACTTCTAGCCATGGCATTTTCCGGCACAATACCCATGCCTACTTCATTGGAAACTAGAATAATGTCACAGGGTGGCTCACGCAATGCATCAAGAAAAAAGTCGATCCTCTTTTTGATTTCACCTTCATCTTCAAAAAAATGCATAAGATTGCCCGCCCAGACCGTCAGACAGTCGAGCAACACAACTTCCGTACCTGCCGGTAGTTGCCCAAGAGCTTGCTCAAGATAGAGCGGTTCCTCTATCGTAATAAACTGCTCACCCCGCTCCTCTTGATGCTTGCCTATACGCCTTTGCATTTCATCATCAAAAGGTTCTGCTGTTGCTAAAAAAACTTTTTTTTCATACCGGACAGCCAACTGTAAAGCAAAAGAGCTTTTACCACTCCGCGCTCCACCAGTCACATAAATAATATTCCTCATGAACTTCTTTGGAAATTTAGCCCGAACCAAAAGAAAACCATACTATGGCCTTCAATAAACAAAAAAATTACGATTTTACTTTGCCTTTCAAAACCAGTTACCTGCCTCTCAGCATATCATGAATGTCATACTTGAGGTTTACATACCGGTAACAGGATTCAATTGATAGCTGAAGAGGACATAACATCACGTTCAAAGTGATTACGGGCAAGAGGTGAGCATTTGTTCCAGCAAGAAAAACCAATGAGAACAATCTGAAAAAATATCTGTTTTATTGCAGTGTTCTCACCATGTATGCAATCGCATTACTGATATCGCTGTCGCCAAGACTTGCGTTACCACCTTTTGGTGGCATCATACCGGTTTTACCTTCGAAACCCTCAATTGACTTTTTAATCATAATTGGAAGTCCCTGCGTAATTCTTTGGCTCCAGGCACTATGATCACCAGGTTTAGGGGCACCGGCAACGCCGGAATCATGACAACCTGCACAATTTGCTTCGTAGACAGCTTTGCCATTGACAAGTTTCAACTCTCCTAAACTTTCTTGTTTTGATTCAGTTAATTCTTCATTGACTGATGGTGATGGTTTTTCAGCATTGCATGCTCCAAGAGAGATGAGTCCAATAATAAACAAAGATAGGAACGGTTTCATAATCATACCTTTACTGGTTGCAGATTAAGCATAAGAGTCGACACATACCAAATTATACCAATACCAGGTATAGGTATAATTTGGTAAAATAAATAGAAAGTAACAACTGATTTCTATCGATTTTTTTGTGGAGCTCTTCCCTCTTTTCAAATCCATCTTGCCAACTTCATCCAGAATAAAGATTGTGGTACAAACCGCTGAAGTAGCTGCTTTTTACCAAAACCTAACCAGGAATGAACATGCGCACAGCTGCTGCACCCATGACTGCAACCGCAATCCAGCCAAGAATGATGATTGGCCTGCTTGCTGTGAATTTGCCCATTACGGATTTATTCGAAACCAGCAGGATGATTACAACCATAAGGGGAACTGCAATAACTCCGTTGATAACAGCACTCCAGAACAAGGCTTTCATGGGACTGATTGGCGAATACTGTATAACAAGTCCAAGCAGCACACTGATGGAAATAATGCTGTAAAACCCGCGTGCATCATGAGCCTTGTATTCCAGTCCGGCATTCCAGCCCATGGCTTCGGAAAGCGCATAAGCTCCAGAACCTGCAAGTACCGGTACACCGATCAATCCAACCCCGAGAATCCCAATGGCAAAGAGTAGAAAAGTAAAATCACCAGCAAGCGGCTTGAGGGCACTTGCTGCCTGAGCGGCCGTATTGATATCGGTAATTCCTGCTGCATGAAGGGTTACAGCTGTCGCCAGAATAATAAAGTAGGCTGTCACATTAGAGTAGAGCATACCACTCCAGGTATCCCAGCGGATACGGCGAAGTTCTTGACCTGCTGCACTCGCATTGGTTACAAGAGGAACCGCTCCGGGATGTGAACGCATATCCTCGACCTCTTCGGATGCCTGCCAGAAAAAGAGGTAGGGACTGATAGTTGTGCCAAAAACTCCAACGATGACAGCTGCTGCATCAGAATTCAAGGTAAAACTTGGCCAAACCGTACGCAGCATCACCTCACTCCAGGGAACATGAACCGTGAACAGCACCGCTGCATAGGCGAGGAGTGAAATGGTCAACCACTTCAAAAAAAAGACGTAACGATGGTATGGAACGAATACCTGAAGCAACAGTGTACCGAAAACGAACACTGCAGTCATTATATGACGATTGAAGCCGGTAATAAGCTCCGCAACTTCTCCCATGGATGCAACATCAGCAGCAATATTGAGTGTATTGGCAACCAGCAACAGCAGCACAACACTCTGAAGCACAATTGGGTGGAATGCGGTTTTGATATTGGCTGCAAGCCCTTTCCCGGTAGCTCGGCCGATACGTGCGCACATGGATTGAATTGCTGCCATCAGCGGAAATGTTAATGGCATAGTCCAAAGCATATTGAGACCAAATTGAGCACCTGCCTGGGAATAGGTTGCTATTCCGCTTGGGTCATCGTCAGCAACCCCGGTAATAAGTCCTGGACCTACCCGGGATAAAGGATGTTCCTTTAAGCGACTCCAGAAAAACTGAATCAACTTCACGTATGATGCTCCTTTGGTTGTGCGGCTTTTTGAATAATTATACAACCCCTTTTTTTCTGATAGGGTTCAAATTGGCTTAAAAGATCTACAGTTCCTCCAACTCAACTCAAACACAAGCACTATTTCTTGATATTTATTAACAGCAAATTGAAAAACTTTGTTTTTACATCTGTAATAAAATTGTATACTGCCCCTCAACCCCAACCCCCTGATTATTGGAAATGCTTTTTAATATACTTGATTCAATCCCTCGGGATTATCAGCTGCTTATTGGATGGTATGTTTTTCTCGGATGTATTACCCTTGCAATCGTCCTCAATAAGAGACGAGGATAATCACTGACAAGAGTAACTTATCAGTGAAGGAATCGCTGCATAACGATGCTGGATGAGTAAAAATCCTCCTGTGAAAATATTTCCAGAGTCATCACCCTATCGGAAGAGATTTCCTCAGTAAGAGCTTTTATGACTAGATCAAGCACTTCTGGCTTCATGAAGGCGAGTGAGTTATGGTCCTTCCCGTCCAGGGTACCATGCATATGAAGCACTTTTGCGCGATGAAGGTAACGCTTAAGGTAAAGCTCGGTTGGAAACCCGTAATACTCAAGGTGACCGATATCGAGCGTTACAGAGAGACCGAATTTTTCGATCAAAGGCCAGATAAGTTCGAACGGGTAGTTGAGATTTTCAACACAAAACGCGGATGGCAGTTCATCAGTTCCAACTAAAAGCATTGCTACAGAATCACTGAGAGCCTCAAGAAACTGGCTTTCGGCGTCTACAGAAAATCCGTTGATATCTATACCCGGACCTGCCTCGAAGTGCAGCACATACGCTGATTTCGGTAAATTACGGGTGAGCTCGATAATTTTAAGGCATTTACTGACTGATCGCTTTCTTTCATCACTGTCAACATTACCTAAATAAACATCCATCGGGAGATGCACTGAATAGGTCAGTGAGAATTCCAACGCAATATCGGCGAGTTGCTGCATATCGCCCGGAGTGGGGAGATTGCAGAATTCATCGGATTCAAACAATACCAGCTCAATATCGTCAACCTGCTCTTTAAGGAATTCCACATTAGGAATAATATCAGCGGGAATAATGTAGGATGTTGTCCCGAAACGGAAGGGGAAACGCTGTTTAAGGGTCATGGAGATCAGCTGTGAGTGTGTTTTTGGAGGTGCAGCATCAGTTCCTGTATAGAAGTCCATTCGAGGGCACCGTCCTTCATTAATCTGGAAATAAATTGAACAGCGGCTTTGCCTTCGGTATAGTCACGATCGGCCATACCTGCAGCAAGTAATACCGTTTTGCCTCTTTTCAGGGCTTCCTGTGCTAGCTCTAGATTGATCAGGTTGCCTGAGCCGATAGGGACTTGACTGAGAATAACAGTGTCAGCAGCATCAACCATCTTCAACGCTTCTTGAATCGCATTTGGTCCGACCGGTGAAAACGGCTGCGCAAGTGTTACCTGAAGGTTGAGCGCCCTTGCTGCTTCGGCATCAGAGTCGAGACGGTTAAGTACC
>JAPLFE010000037.1 GCA_026390855.1 Chlorobiales bacterium
AGTTCCAGAAAGAACTTGAGGTTCTTGATGGCCTCAAAATAGGCGAAAGTGTAGTAACAAGCGGACAAACAGAGCTTCTCAACGGCTCAGCAGTCCTCGTTATTGGCCAAAAGAAAGGGCAGACAGTACCATGACGCTTACAGAGCTCTCCATAAAACGCCCAACGCTTATCGTCGTTATCTTTACCGTACTAGCTATTCTCGGCCTTTTCAGCTATAGCCAGTTGCAGTAGGAGCTTCTGCCCAAAATGACTCCACCCGTTGTTACTGTCTCCATCCGCTATCCCGGTGCATCTCCGGGCGAAGTCGAGACATCGTTGACCAAACCGGTCGAAGAGGCCGTTTCAGCCATTGAAAAAATATCATCCATCACCTCAACATCAACTGAAGGGTTATCAGTTGTTGCCATCGAGTTTTCCAACTCTGCTAATATCGAAAAAGCCCTTCAGGATGCACAGCGAAAGATCAACGAAGTACGCGATCGCTTTCCTGAAGAAGCAAAACCCCCAGTTATCACCCGTTTTGCACTCGATGAAGCACCTGTCCTGCGCATTGGAGCCACCTCGTCCCTTCCCGACACGGACTTTTATCGGATGCTTAAAAATGACGTCAAACCCCTCCTTGCAAGTGTTGCCGGAGTTGGGCAGGTTTACCTGCTCGGCGGACGCGAGCGCGAAATCCGCGTCAATATCGATCTTCAACGCCTCCAGAGCTATGGTTTGACAGTTCCTGATGTTCTCAAAGAGGTAGGCAAGGCCAATCTCGATTTCCCGACCGGCAAAATTGACGATAGAGACCGTCAATTTGTTGTCAGGCTCGCCGGAAAATTTACAAGCCTTCATGAGCTGCAGGATCTTGTCTTGCGCTCAACCTCCACTGGCAAAGTCTCCCTTCGGGATGTTGCCGAAGTAGAAGACGGATTCCGTGAAATCACTACCCTCACCAGGTTGAATGGCAGGGCCTCTGTCGGCATCATGATCATGAAACAGAGTGACGCCAACACTGTAGACGTCAGCCGCCTCACCAGGACCACGCTCACCCGTCTCGAAAAACTCTATAAAGATAAAAACCTCTCCTTCGATATAGCCCAGGACTCCTCAACCTTTACGCTCGAAGCCGTTACGGCTGTTCAGCACGATCTGATGCTAGCCGTGCTTCTCGTTGCCCTGGTTATGATGCTATTTCTGCACAGCCTGCGCAACTCCCTCATTGTACTCGTTTCTATCCCTACTTCGCTCATTACCACCTTTACGGGTATGTACCTGTTCGGCTTCTCCCTGAACCTCATGACCCTTCTTTCCCTCTCGCTTGTTGTGGGCATTCTGGTTGACGACTCTATTGTTGTACTCGAAAATATCTATCGCCACCTCGAACGAGGTGAAGAGCCCCGTAATGCAGCCCTCCTTGGTAGAAATGAAATCGGCTTTACAGCACTTTCAATTACTCTGGTGGATGTGGTTGTTTTTCTGCCCATTTCCCTTGTCAGCGGTATAGTCGGAAACATCTTGCGCGAATTTTCCGTGGTCATGGTTATCTCCACCCTGGTCAGCCTTTTTGTCTCCTTTACCCTCACGCCGCTCCTCGCTTCACGATTTTCTAAAGTCGAAAAGCTTACAGGAAAAAACCCTTTTGAAAAGTTCGCCATTGCTTTTGAGCATAATTACCAGCGCTTACGCCAGCTCTATCTCGATCTTTTGCAGTGGAGTCTTAGTAACCCCCGCAAAGTCATTTTCAGTGCAACACTCCTGCTTCTCGCTTCATTCAGTCTGCTAGTTTTTGGTAAGATAGGGGGGGAGTTTATTGAGGTATCCGACCGTGGCGAGTTTTCAGTCATGCTTGAGCTTGAACCCGGCACTAATCTCGAAGAGACTAACCGCTTGACCCGGATGGTCGAGCACCGTCTCTCCTCCATGCCTGAGGTTAAAAAATTACTCGTCAATGTCGGAGCTTCCAGTGAGGGTTTTTTCAACCAGAGTGCAGACAATATTTCAGAACTCAACGTCAGGCTCTCGCCTAAAGAGGAACGCAAAAGTTCCACGGGCGACGTCATGCAGGCAGTTCGCACCAGCTTGTATGATGTTGTAGGTCTCAAGGCAAGCATAAACCCTATCGGCATCTTCGGAACAGCCAATGAAACACCGGTTGCCGTCATCATCAGCGGCCCTGTGAGAAGTCAGGTCACCCGTGTTGCCGAAGCCCTGCGCGATAGTATCAAAACCATCCCAGGAACAGCCGATGTCAAGCTTACTTCAAGGGTTGGCAATCCCGAAATGCGCATTGTTGTCGATCGCGAAAAAATGGCCACCTTCGGTCTCACTATTGCCGATGTTGGAGCAGCCCTCCGGACAGCCTATGCAGGCGACGAAGCAGGCAAATACCGTGATGGAGGCGATGAGTACGACATCAGGGTCATGCTCGATAAATTCTATCGCCAGAACACTTCGACGCTTGCCGACATCACCTTCCGAACTCCTCAGGGCGATATGGTCAAGCTCGGTCAGTTTGTGAGCTTTGAGCAGGATCGCGGTTACACACAGCTGCAGCGTAAAGATCGCAACAATGCAGTCTGGGTAAAAGCTCAGGTCATCGGCCGCCCGGTCGGCACCATTGGCCAGGATATAGAGCGCGTTATGAAAAATATGAAAAAACGCGGCCTCATGCCCTCAACGGTTTCCTACTCCTACGAATCGGATCTCAAGCGCCAGGGCGAGTCCTTTTCAACCCTCCTTATGGCCTTTATGGTTGCCATAATTTTTGTCTACCTCATCATGGTTGCTCTCTACGACTCATATGTCTGGCCTATGGTGGTGATGTTTTCCATTCCTCTTGCTATTATCGGAGCGCTGTTCGCCCTTGCCCTTACCGGCAAGTCCCTCAGTATTTTCACTATTCTTGGTATCATTATGCTTGTTGGTCTGGTTGGCAAAAACGCAATTCTTCTAGTCGATTTCATCAACAAATTTCGCCTCGAAGGTATGGGGCTCACAGAATCGATCATTGAAGCGGCAAAAGAACGCCTTCGTCCTATTCTTATGACTACCCTGACTCTCATATTCGGGCTTCTTCCCATAGCGCTATCCACAAGTTCTGGTTCCGAATGGAAATCTGGTCTTGCTGTTGCTCTTGTCGGCGGCCTTACGAGCTCTATGTTTCTCACCCTTCTTGTAATTCCGGTAGTCTATGTTTGGTTCGATAAAATTCGCACCAGGTTCACATCCATACATTGGTTTCAAGGAACAGAAAAAGGGAAATAGCGGTTATTTATACAAATACCTTATCTGTTTTATCACAAGGTGCTATCCTAATCTCTATTATCTTACAGGGGATAGTAATTTTTTCGTATAAACAAGTCGAAGCAATGCGTTATTTTTCAAGCCAGACGCTTACTCTTATTTTGTGCAGGTTTACTCTTGCTTGCTCATGGATTTATCAGGGAGTAGTACCTAAAATAGTGTGCCAAAGTCAGGGTGAAATCGACCTGATGGGTCACCTTATTCCTGTCTACCAGTGGGCTTGTCAGGCTGTTACATGGATCGGAGCCGGGGAGATTGTCTTTGGACTTCTTTTACTTGTTGCTCCATGGGCTTGGGTGTTCTGGTTGAATATGGTGACTTTGATTGGGCTGCTTTTTTTTGTGGCCCTCTTCGAACCAACAATGTTCACGCTCCCGTTCAACCCGCTGACACTCAATCTATCCCTTATTGCACTTTCACTTATCGCAGTCATAGAAATAAAAAAAATAAAAACGAACAAACCTGAATGATCCTTCGCAGTTTTGATGGAAAGCTGAGTACTGTTGCCCGACTTTTTCTTTCCATTTCAGTTATTGTAATCACCTTAGCTTCTTTTCTTGGTGCAGGAGGTGTTATGACGGGCAATCATTTTCTCCTGAAACTCCACCCCTATATTTTTTTTATTGGTTTCGGTAATATTGCCATACTTATTCTCAACCGCTACCTTACTGCAACAATCTATCCGGAACTGAAAATTGATCCTCTAAAGCAGTTACGCTATATCTATACGATCATACTTTCTCTGATTATGATTATCGTTGCTGTCGCTATGGAATGGCCACTGCTCAAGGCACTCACAGGTCTGATGCTTATGATCCTTGTTATTGGCCCACTCCAAGAGATATTTACCACTCTTTCAATTCCTAAAATATGGAAAGAGGTTTCTGTCCGTTACTACATATTTGATGTTCTTTTTCTTCTTAACGCTAATCTCGGCCTCTTTACTCTCGGTCTTAAGGAAGCGTTTCCACATCAAGGGCTCATTCCTTTTTTTGTCACTCAATCTTCCTATTTTCTTGGCTCCTCATTTCCTCTCAGCATCAGCGTCATGGGTTTTCTCTACACCTACGCATGGAGTAAATCCACCAAGAGGGAGCTTGTCAAGCGACTTTTCAGTCTATGGTTTTATATATTTGTGGGCGGTGTTCTTTTGTTTCTCATTGTTATCCTTGCTGGTTACTATTTAGGGATGATGATTATAAGTCATATCCTGCTATTCGGTGTCATGGCTCTTTTTGGCAGTTTCTCACTCTACCTCTATAACTTTTTTAAAAAGAGTTTTCATCATCCAGCCCTTGCATTTCTCCTCAGCGGCCTGGCCCTTCTTTTTGCCACAAGTGCCTATGGGATCATGAATATCTATTTCCTCAAAGGTATAGCATATGGTACAGTCCCACCGCTCCGTATAGACAGGATGTGGATCTATCACTCTCATACTCATGCTGCGCTTCTCGGATGGATAACCTTTTCCTTTATCGGAATGATCTATATAGTCCTGCCAGCAATTGTTCGCTCAGACTCTCTTGATCTGCTTCGAAGCGACTCAGCCCTCTCCCCAATCCTTGGCGAAGCGACTAGAAAAAAAGCTTTCAGGCAACTGACGATACTTTTGCTGTCATCAACAGCGATAATGCTGGGATTTTTTCTTGAAAATACCATACTTCTCAGCATTGGTGGTTTCGTTTTTGGAGGATCAGTTTATTTCCTGAACATCAATCTTCTGTCCGAATTTCACCGTAGGGTGTAAGCAGTTTGAGTTATCCAACAGGGAGGGGAAAATTATGATCTATAGAAACCAACCTCTGGTGACAGTAGCTATACCGATGTACAATAATGCCCGTTTTATTGGTGAAACAATACACTCAGTACTTTCTCAGACCTTTACCGATTTTGAGTTACTGATTTATGACGATAACTCCACGGATTGTTCTTATGATATCGCTGCTGCCTTTGCTGACAAACGCTTAAAGCTTTTCAGAAATTCCGAAAATCTTGGGCCGGAAGGGAACTGGAATAAGGCAATCAGCAAAGTCAACGGGAAATATGTCAAGCTTGTATGCGGTGACGACATTCTTTTTCCTGAGTGTCTGGAAAAACAGGTCGCAGTTTTTGAGGATCCGGTCAATAGGGGGGTCAGCCTGGTAACCAGCCAGAGAACCATTATAGACCCCGAAGGGAAGACACTTATAAAAAAGGTGAATTTTGTTGATGGGGGCCGAAAAGGCATGGTTGATGTTATAAGAAAAATGATCCGCATGGGCACCAATATTATCGGTGAGCCAGTTTGCGGTCTTTATCCTGCAGGCCTGATCTCCAAAACTAGTGGTTATAACGCTGCTATTCCCTATACTATCGATTTGGATTTCTGGTTACAAATGCTCAAGCATGGCGACCTTTTTGTTATCGACGAATCATTGTGTGCTTTTCGTATTTCAGATGTTTCCTGGTCTTCAAGGATAGGAGAGCTGCGTTACCAGCAGTTTCTTGAGTTTATGGTGCAAGCAGCTGCTGATGAACGGCATGAAGTTACCGATCTTGATCTGTTTATTGGTAAAATCAATTGTGCAATACAATCAATGACCAGCCTGATGGGGTTTAAACTCTTTGCCTCCTCAACTTCCGAAAGAAAACCTGCATTAACTATTTATCGAGAGTTGTCTTCAACAAAATTATCATGAGACTGCGAGATCTGAAAGATATGTCTTTATTGACTCATGTTTGCCAAGGCTAAGCTTTTGATGCATCCTGTAACGGATGCTTTCCATTCCTCTTGTCGTTATGCCAATAGAGCGGGCAATCTCCTTTGTATCATAGTTTAACTTAACAAGCAGAGATATTCTCAGTTCACGCTGATTAAGGTTAGGATGTTTCTTCTGTAATTTGGATAAAAATGCAGAATCCGACTCAGTCAACTCCATGTTCAGCCGTCGCTCAGTAATCTCAGTTTCGATAAGGCGTATACAGGTGTCGGTCATAATTCTTTTTACACTCGGATCAATATGAAGAGCATGTATTTGATCCAGAAGATTACGCAAAGCGGATGCTTTTTCAGAAATAGCGGTAGCCACTCTTGTGAGTTCCAAATCCTGAGTAGCAATTTTTGATTTAAGATCAGCAATTTCTTTTATGAAATCCTCAGGAGATTTTTTATTTGTATTTGGTTGTACACTCATCGTTATCACCATAAATTTTATGCAATTATCAAAATAACAGCTACACTGTATACAACATTTATCTTAAGACATTGTTATTTATTACGGTTTGGGCGTTGCCATAATAAGCAATAATAGAGAAATAATATCTCATTGCCAAAGTAAAAAATAGGTGTTGGATGATGTGTTTGTGTGTTTTTGAAGTGTATTTATTGTGGTGTAATGTTTAAGTTTATTTAATGTATTATAAGCGTTCTTTTGTTAAGACGCTACTATCTTATGGAAAAAATCCGTTTTTTGAACCTGAAATTTTTTCGGGTTTCAGTTTGCCTAATGAGCTGTGTAAGCGGATAAAATTGTAACACTGGCCGATAACCTCACAAGCATGATCATGCATTATAAGCCATTTAATTGAAATCCAGATTCATGTCAATACAGCGTTCTGACTGGTGTCGAGGAATGACTTGCTTTTTGTCAGTCATGAGCCACGATGATCATATGAGTATACTGTAATTTACCCTTTGCGATTAAAAATAAGGGTATATGCAAGTAAATCGCTGGCTACAACGCAAGGTTGAGCACGTGGAAGAAAATCTAAGAAAAGCCAAAAAAGCAGAAATTTAAAAACTTCGAGCACAGGAACAAGCAAAAGTGGGAAACCGATTTCTATTTTTTACGGGTAATCATTCCTTGACGGTAATTGTTCCCACCATAGTTTCATGTCCGTCACCACAGACAATGTCGCAATGAAATGCAAAAACCCCTATTTTATCAGGGACTACACTTACTCTTGTAACTTTACCCTGTAAAAGATCCGTACGTAATTTTAAGTCAGGACAATAGAATCCGTGCAGTCTGTCCAATGCGGTGATTTCCAAAATCACAGGCACACTTTTCTTGAGCGTGATCTCTTTCGGCGAATACTCAAACCTCTTTGCAGTCATCTTAATGACCTGCTCCTGTTGCTCGGCACAAACTTTGCTATAACCAGTGCCGATGATCAGGACAATCAGAAAAATTCCGGCAATTCTTGGCCATAAGGTCATTTTTTTCATTTCTTATCCTTTTTTGACGGGATATTCTGTTATGACATATTCTGACTTTTTCGTTTTTGTGTCTATACCTCGAAAACCTAGCCCCTTATAGGGAGCAGTCGGGTCCCATGGAACCGGTGCACGCTTGGGTACTGAGCCCGGAGCCGGCAGCGGATAGATTAATGATTTAGCGGCATGGTGTGGAATATGCTCAGTGAAATGATGGTGTTCCTGATGAATGTGACCGTAGAATACAGTCACATGCTTGAAGGGAATGAGCAACTCTACCACCTTGTCTC
>JAPLFE010000170.1 GCA_026390855.1 Chlorobiales bacterium
CGAAGGAACATCTTGAAGCGCTTTACAATGTCGGGTTTCGACGTATGAGTTTTGGTATCCAGGATTTCGATCCAGTTGTTCAGCAGGAAATAAACCGTCTCCAGTCATTCGAACTGGTGAAGGAAAAGGTTGATCTTGCCCGTCAGATAGGATTTACTTCTATTAATTTTGACTTGGTCTATGGTTTGCCTAAGCAGACCCTTGCCACCATTACTTATACCATTCAGAAGGTGATGGAACTTAAACCTGATCGTCTTGCCTTCTATGCTTATGGCCATAATCCCCATATGTACGAAGGTCAGCGCAAGTTCAAGGAAGAGGATCTCCCTGTAGGTGATGTCAAACAGGAACTGTACGATAAAGGCAGCGCAATGCTTGAGTCTATTGGTTATCATGAGATAGGGATGGACCATTTTGCTATCGAGGGAGATGCATTGTATCTGGCAGCGAAAAACGGGACTCTGCACCGTAATTTTATGGGTTATACAGAAAATACAACACAGATGATGCTCGCGATTGGATCATCTTCGATCAGCGATACCTGGTATGCTTTTGCCCAGAATGAGCGTGATGATGCTGACTATATCAAAGTAGTGAATGAGGGGCGGTTCCCGCTTCACCGTGGTCATCTTCTTACTGAAGAAGATCTTGTGCTGCGACGTCACATCCTGAACCTGATGTGCAAGCAGAAAACCTCATGGGAAGATCCGAAACTTTACTGTGACGAACTTGATATTGCTCTTTATCGTCTTGAGGATATGGAAAATGATGGTTTGGTTGTTCTGCTTGATAAAGGTGTTCGTGTAACGGAAGTAGGTATACCTTTCCTCAGAAATATCTGTATGGCTTTTGATGCAAGACTCTGGAGCTCAGACAGCCTTTCAAAGGCTTATAATGTGTCACGGGATATCCAGAAGACTTATATTGAGAAAGCACGATTGGCGAAAGCTCAGCAACTTGGCTGACCAAACGATTCAATACAACGAAAAGGGTGATCTCGGTCGCCCTTTTTTTAT
Organism: Chlorobiales bacterium; assembly: GCA_026390855.1. GTDB lineage: Bacteria > Bacteroidota > Chlorobiia > Chlorobiales > Chlorobiaceae > Chlorobium. Next base: position 1,017 of record JAPLFE010000170.1, read on the forward strand.
GTCATTTTCATGAAAAAAAAAATAAAAATAGGCTTTTTAGGGAGTGGCTGGGCAAAAGTAGCGCAGGCTCCAGCTTTTTCACTGATAGAAGATGTAGAACTTTCTGCAGTAGCAAGCCCTACTGACCTGCATCGTCAGAAGTTTATGAAAAGGTTCGATATCAATCAGGGTTTTGCTGACTGGCACGATTTGCTGGAGTGCGATCTTGATCTTGTGTGCGTTACTACACCTCCTTACCTGCATGCGGCTATGGTGACAGGGGTACTTGAAAGCGGTAAAAGCGTTCTCTGTGAAAAACCATTTGCACATAATGTCGCGGATGCAACCGCCATGGTTAACGTTGCTTCGCGTGCTTCCGGTTTGGCCCTACTGGATCATCAACTGAGATTTCATCCGGCGGTACGCAGTATGAAACAGATGATTGATGGGGGTGATATAGGCAAGGTATATGAAGTCCGTACAGTTGTTAATCTTGCCAGCCGAAACAGGCCGGACCTGCCTTGGTCATGGTGGTGTGACAGTACAAAAGGGGGGGGGGCTCTTGGCGCCATTGGTTCTCATCTGATTGATATGAACCGTTATCTGATTGGCGAATTAGCAGAAGTTTCCTGTAATTTATCAACGAGTATCCCCTATCGGCCTGATACATCAGGGAGACCTTGTGCCGTGACTTCAGATGACAATTTTGCTATGATGATGAAGTTTGGCCCGTCTTCAGTGGCTCTGGGAAGTTCTTCACTCATGCACGTTACAACTGTTGGAGCGTATACATGGTTTTCTTTTGAAGTCGTAGGCAGCCTGAAAACCATAAGGCTTGATGGGGCAGGGAGGTTGTGGGAGGTTGCGAACGACGAAGCAAAAAGAGGTCGAAGTCTTATTGATGCTCCTCGATGGAAACAAGTTGAACCAATGCTGCCATGGGATGAACTGGTTCTTCAGGAAAAAATCAGGCAGTCATCGTTGGCTGTACACGGTATTTTTGCTGTCGGGTTTGCCTTTCTTGCGCACAGGATAGTGAAGGCTCTCCGTAATCAAGAGAAGATCTTTCATGATGCAGCTAACTTTTCCGATGGCCTGATGATCCAGAAGGTATTGCAGGCTGGTATTGACTCCAATCGCCTTAGAAGCTGGGTTAAAATATAACTCTGAAAAATTAGTACCTTTAAAAGAGAAAGACTACGCAAATCCTGTTGTCGTGATCCCCATGCTTTCACGATATACGTATATTTGTATTTGATTTAGAGCACACAATCTTGTTTCATCTTGAAAAAGGGTCACCTTTTTATTGATAAATCATGGCGTTGCGGAATACACAGTCATCTGCTTTAAAGAAAAAGAACCGTATTTTTTTTCTGTTTATAGGGCTATTTCTTATTGTTGTCCCACTCCTTTCCTGGTGGACAGTTATCTACTCTGACCATCAACTGCGTGATCAACTGCTCCAACAGGTTCGTCTTGCTGCCGAGGGTATCGACATGGAGCAGTTAAGAAAGCTTGAGGGGTCCAAAACTGATCTTGAAAATCCGGCTTATAGCAAAATTAAAGAGCAGCTCGCGCGGGCCCGAAGTGCAGCTTATCAGTGCCGTTTTATCTATCTCCTTGGTAAAAATGCGCATGGACAAGTATTTTTTTATGCTGATTCTGAGCCTTCGAGTTCTCCGGATTCTTCCCCTGCAGGTCAAATCTATGATGAGGCTACTGATATTCTCCAGAAGGTATTCAGTATAAGAGAAGCAAATACAGAAGGACCTGTTCCTGATCGTTGGGGAACATGGGTCAGCGGTTTTGTGCCTCTCGTGGATTCTAAGGATGGACGAGTCATAGGGGTAATCGGTATGGATGTCGATGCTTCTGACTGGGTCATGGATATTGCGGCCCGTTCTGCCATTCCTATAGGGCTTATGCTGTTAGTCCTGATTTCCCTGATCAGTGGTTATCTCGTTTCGCGTCGACTTGAAGCGCCTGTTGGCATAGCTCGTCGGCGACTGCTTTTTCCTTTGGGCGCGTTGATCACCATAATTCTTGCCTCACTAGTGTCACATCACGCATCAATTGACGGATAAAGATGCAACAGTTTGATTCTCGCCTTTTCTGCTGTGAAACGCCACTTGATCGTCGATTTTTTGTTGTTTCGAGCCTGTTCCCATGCTGCAACTTGCGACCGGACTTC
>JAPLFE010000032.1 GCA_026390855.1 Chlorobiales bacterium
AAAAATGGATAAAGATCGTTTCAGGTTTGACCTGGGCGGGGTTGAGGATGCTTACAGCGAAGTGCAGAGAAGAGTTCTTGAGTTGGATTGAGAATAACATCACAGAAGACCGGGGGATTGAATGCTTGAATCTGCGATTACCTATCTGCAGCATGCAGATCCATTTTCGGTCTATCTTTTTCTGTTTCTGATCGCGTTTTTTGAAAATGTAGTGCCGCCGATACCTGGAGATATTCCGGTTGCTTTTATCGGTTATCTCATTTATAAAAGCGAGATATCTTTTGCAGGAGCTTTATTTTGGTCTTCTGCCGGTTCAACGGCTGGGTTCATGCTTGTGTATATGCTCAGCAAATCGCTGGGCTTGAAGTTGTATGCTGAGGGAGCTACATCTGTTGAACACTGGTTGTCAAAAAGTGTTCATCGTTTTTTCCCTCCTTCTGACATGGAGTTGCTCCGTGGGAAATTTGCTGCTCACGGCTATCTCGCTGTACTGGCAAATCGCTTTCTGTTTGGCTCAAGAGCGGTTATTTCCGTTATGTCAGGTTTAATGCATCTTAAGACTCCACTGGTTCTTCTTGCCGCATTGACCAGTGCTTTTGCCTGGAATGTACTGCTCCTGTATGGCGGTTTTTTATTAGGCAGTAACTGGCAGAATATTGGTGGTTATGTTGCTCTCTACAGTATTCCTGTATCGGTTCTGTTTGTTCTGCTTCTTTCTTTTTCAGTATGGAAGTTTTTCAAGGAAAGAAAGCGTGCACATGAATAAGTTTTTTTGTTATTTATCACCGGACTTTTAAACTTTACGTTTTTTTATTAATTCGCGAGAATTTTGTTGACTTACCATGGCAAAAGACTTAAAACCTTACCCTGCGGAAAAAAAAGGCGACCTTCTTAAGCTTGCCTCTGTTGATGATCTCAAAGAAATGGCTCGTCAGGTTCGACGGGATATTATCAGAATGCTTGCAAAAGCCAATTCCGGTCATACGGGTGGTTCGCTTGGTATGGCTGATATTTTTACAGCACTCTACTTCAGGGTGCTTCAGCATGAACCGCATAAGTTCTGGCAAAATATTGATCAGGATCTGGTTTATCTTTCAAATGGTCACATTGCTCCCGTATGGTACAGTGTGCTTGCCCGTTCAGGCTATTTCCCGCTCAGTGAGCTGAACACCCTGCGGCAGATTAATTCTTACCTGCAAGGTCATCCTACTTCTGAGTCGAGGCTTCCTGGTATCAGAATCGCTTCGGGCTCTCTTGGTCAAGGTCTTTCTGCCGCTGTCGGTGCTGCGCTTGGCCTTCGTATAGATGGCAAGGATGCTGATGTGTTCTGCCTGATGGGCGATGGTGAGTGCCAAGAGGGGCAGATCTGGGAAGCAGCTATGAGTGCCTCTCATTACGAGCTTGGAAATCTTATTGGCATTGTTGATTGCAACAATGAACAGATTGACGGCGAGGTCAGCCAGATTATGAGAATTGAACCATTTGCGGATAAATGGCAGTCGTTTGGATGGGATGTGTATCATTGTGATGGTAATGATATTGAGGATTTTGCAAGCACGGTTGAAAGCATCAAGGCTCATTCAAGTCGTACCAAGCCATCGGTTGTGCTTGCCGTAACTATTATGGGCAAAGGGGTTCCTTTTTTTGAGGGCACTATGCCAGACAAGAGTAACTGGCATGGAAAACCGCCTTCTTTCAGGAAGGATGGACTTTGAAGGAGCTTCTGTTCTTGATTTGTTTGCGGGGTTTGGATCTCTTGGCTTTGAGGCGTTGAGCCGTGGGGCCAAATCAGTTTGCTTTGTGGATCAACATGTTGATTCCCTGAAAGCTTTGAAGGTTACCGCTCAGCAGTTAGGGCTTCATGATGGTGTCAAGATTGTTAATGCTGATGTCACGGCATTTCTTGGGCGTTCAGCCGGGCAGTTTGATCTTGTTTTTTGCGATCCACCTTATTCCTGGCTTGATTACGAGCTGCTGATTGAAAAAATTATCGGTGGCAAAATTCTTGCCGAAAAGGGCTTGCTGCTTATCGAACATAGTACCCATATCGATTTAAAGGGGTCGCCGTATTACTCATTTCACAGGGATTATGGTATGACACGAGTTACTTTTTTTCAGCACTGATCTTTTCTCTGCCGATGAAACAAAAAGCCATTTATCCCGGAACGTTCGATCCCTTTACCAACGGTCATCTCGATGTTCTTGAACGTGCACTTAATATTTTTGAGGAAGTTATTGTCGTTATTGCTGAAAACAGTCATAAACGATCGCTTTTCAGCGCGGACGAACGACTTGTTATGATCAGCGAGGTTATCGCGGATTATTCTGCCGTCAGTGTCGCGATGCTGCATGATGGACTTCTTGCTGATTATGCCCGTCAGGTCGGAGCAAGGGCCATTGTCAGGGGGGTACGGCAGGTAAAGGATTTTGAATATGAGTTTCAGATGTCGCTTTTGAATCGTCAGCTTTATCCGGATGTGACAACGGTGTTTCTGATGCCGAATGTCAAATATACTTATGTTGCTTCTTCGATTATCAAGGAAGTGGCTTTACTGGGAGGGGATGTGAGTAAATTTGTGCATCCATGCGTTCTGGAAAAGCTGCACCAAAAACGTGATGAAAAGAAATAAAATAATTTATAAATAACCATTCGAAATGTCTACAACGCATATTTTGGAAGAAAAATATCTGACGCGCAGGGTCCTCAGCATGCAGGAATCTCAGACAATGAGAATCAGCAATCTGGCCAATAAAATGAAAGCTGAAGGCAACGATATTGTCAGCCTTTCGGCTGGAGAACCGGATTTTCCAACTCCTGACAATGTTAATCAGGCAGCCATTGCGGCAATCGAAGCTGGCTTTACCCGGTATACAGCCAATTCGGGTATTTCTGAGCTTAAAAAAGCAATTCTTGAAAAGTTCAGGCGTGATAATGGTCTGGAATTTCAGGAAAACCAGATCATCGTCAGTAACGGTGGTAAGCAGACTCTTGCCAACACCTTTCTCGCTCTTTGCGAAGAGGGTGACGAGGTGATTGTTCCTGCACCTTACTGGGTGAGTTTTCCTGAAATGGTTCGTCTCGCAAGTGCTACACCGGTTATTGTCCATACTACTCTGGAAACAGAGTATAAAATGACACCTGAGCAGCTTGAGCTTGCCATTACCCCAAAAACAAAGGTCTTAGTGCTTAATTCACCTTCCAATCCCACGGGTTCGGTTTATAGTGAAAATGAGGTACGTGCTCTCATGAAGGTTATTGAGGGTCGTGAGATTTTTGTGGTATCGGATGAAATGTATGATATGATCGTTTATGGTGATATCCGTCCATTTTCTCCTGCCAGGATCCCCGAAATGAAGGATTGGGTTATTGTAAGCAACGGTGTGTCGAAAACCTATGCGATGACGGGTTGGAGAATTGGTTATCTCGCCGGACCGAAATGGCTGATTGATGCCTGTGATAAGATACAGTCGCAGACTACTTCGAACCCTAATGCCATTGCTCAGAAAGCTGCTGTTGCTGCGTTGACAGGTGATCAGGGGATTGTTGAAGAGCGTCGTGCTGAATTTGAAAAACGTCGCGATTATATGTATCAGGCTCTCAATAGCATTCCGGGATTCAAAACTGCTCTTCCTAAGGGCGCTTTTTATATTTTTCCTGATGTGAGTGGAGTGTTTGGTCAAACCTTTAACGGGGTGGTTATGAAAGATTCGGCTGATGTTGCCGAATATCTTCTGAAGGTGCATCATGTGGCTACTGTGCCTGGCGATGCGTTTGGTGCACCGGAAAACCTGCGTCTTTCCTATGCGGCCTCGATCTCCTCACTGGAGGAAGCAGTAAACCGTATCAGGAGAGCATTCAAATAATTGCGGATGCTCAAAGTCCGAAGGAGCAGGCTTTATACACTGTGGTTCAGCTGGTATTCACGCCGGCAGTTCAAACGGTATTTTAACTCGGTATCAGTGTTTATGCAGACCGGAGTGCAGGAAATGAATCCTCGTATTCCGGTTATCTTTTATGCCAATCACGCCTATTGGTGGGATGGCTTTTGGTCGCAGCTTTGTACTGAAAAGTTTTTTCATCAGAACCTGCATATCATTATTGAATATCAGCAACTGAAAAAGCACCAGTTTTTTACTCGTCTCGGAGCTTTTTCCCTCGATCGATCCCGCCCCAGAAGTGCACTCAAGACTCTCCAGTATGCAGCTGAACTGCTCACAGTCGATAATGAGCGACAGAATGCGTTATGGATTTTTCCCCAGGGAAAGATAGAGCCGGTTGACAAACGGCCACTCCTTTTTTTTAAAGGGACAGCATCTCTTGTTTCACGTGTTCTGGAGAAAGATCATTGGATTTACCTTGTTTCAGTTGTCAGTAGGATTGAATATCTTGATGAACAAAAACCCGAACTGTTTTTATCTTTCAAAGCTCCTCGTTTGGTTTCTTCGGCAGATTATTCGGGTACAGATGATCTGACAGCATCCATGCAGAAAGTTACGGAGAGTCATCTTGATGAGCTTGGCGGTAAGATCAGAAATCGGGCGCTTGATGAAGCCCGGATTGTTGTAAAGGGAACTGCTTCAATAAATAAACGCGTTGAAGCTTTCATGCGGTTTTTTGGTCGGGAATAATTGTAGAAGAGTAATTCCGGAAAACGGATGTTTTTCCCGTTTCCGAATTTAAAACAATCTCTTATGAGTAATGTTATATGCAGTTGTCTGTTAGGTGATAATACGAAGGTAAGGCTGCGGCTTTCAGAGCTGTTGCATAGTGAAATGGAATCGATTTACGGGGCTCTACCCGAATCTGTTTCCGAAGACATCTGTGAGGTTGAGTTGCAGGGTTGCAGACGTGAATTTTTTTACAATAACACGGGCATCCCTTTTACGATAGGGTTGCAGGTTATTATTGAATCGGATGGAGGGTATGATTTTGGTGTGGTCTATTCGACCGGCCAGATTGCCCGAAAAAAGCTTCAGCTGAAAGGTCTGGATAAAAATGGACAGGAGCGTACCGCCGTGTTGCGGGTTGCTGATGAGAACGACATTCAGGCTATTATTGAACTGAAAAAGCGGCAGTCGGAAATTCGTGAGGTGTGTTTGAACAAGGTTAAAAAACATGAGCTTGATCTGAAACTGGTTGATGTTGAATTGCGTATGGATCAGCAGAAGCTTTCTGTTTACTATACCTCTTCACACCGTGTCGATTTCAGGACTCTTGTTCGTGACCTCGCGGGGGAGTTTAAAGCACGAATTCAGATGGTGCAGATTACAACACGTGAGGAAGCCAGAAGAGCAAATGCATTCGGTCCGTGCGGGTGTCTTTTGTGTTGTTCGAGCTGGTTGCAGAAAATCCATGCAAATCCATTTTCTGAAAAATCCCAATATTCTGAAACTCCTGGCAATGAGAGCCATGCATTTAATATCACGGGTATCTGTAACCGTCCGAAATGCTGTCTTGGGTATTCAAAACATGAGAAAGGTTGCCACAATCAGTCTTCTACCCAGTCACAGCTTCCTCCTTTGGGTAGCAGGGTGAATACTCCTGAAGGAACCGCGGTCGTCGAAAATATTGATGCTCAGAAAAAACTTATCTGTCTTCGTTACCTGAAAGGCGATAAGACACGCAAGTTGTCGGTTGATAATTTCAATGCTCTGTTTGTTAAAAAATAAGGCTTTTTAAAGTTGTCCTGGGGCAGTTTAATTCGCCTTGCGGGGCAAGATTTTTTTTATCCGTGTAACCGTATTTATCAAAGTATGCATCAGTTTCAAAGAACCCTTGTGACGACGGCGCTTCCTTATGCCAACGGTCCGGTTCATCTCGGCCATCTTGCCGGTGTTTATCTTCCTGCGGATATTTATGTTCGCTATAAAAGACTTAAAGGCGAGGATGTCGTTCATATTGGCGGTTCTGATGAACACGGTGTACCTATTACCATTACGGCTGAAAAAGAGGGTATTTCTCCCCAGGATGTTGTTGATCGCTACCATAATCTGAACTACGATGCATTCTCAAAGTGTGGTATTTCGTTCGATTATTATGGCAGAACTACTTCTGAGCTTCATCATAAAACAGCACAGGAGTTCTTTATTGAAATTGAGAAGAAAGGGATTTTTACTAAAAAGACTGAAAAACTTTTTTTTGACCGCAAAGCTGACCGTTTTCTTTCGGACCGTTATGTTACCGGGACTTGCCCGATATGCAATAACCCTGAGGCTAACGGTGATCAGTGTGAGCAGTGTGGGACTCATTTAAGTCCGCTTGAATTGATCAACCCGAAAAGCAAGCTTTCTGATGAAACACCGGAGTTACGCGATACCATGCACTGGTATTTTCCTCTCGGACGGTTTCAGGCACAGCTTGAGGAGTATGTAAACAGCCATGAGGGTGACTGGCGCCAGAATGTGGTGAATTATAGCCGTACATGGCTTAAGCAGGGACTGAATGATCGGGCGATAACCCGTGATTTGAGCTGGGGGATAAAGGTTCCTTTGAATACAGTGGAAGCTGTGGGTAAAGTACTGTATGTTTGGTTCGATGCGGTGCTCGGGTATATTTCGTTTACAAAAGAGTGGGCTGAGAAGCTGGGAAAGGGTGAGCGATGGAAAGATTATTGGCAGGATCCACAGTGCCGTCTTGTTCATTTTATAGGTAAAGACAATGTTGTTTTTCATACCCTTATGTTCCCTGCAATCCTTATGGCATGGAACGAAGGGCGGACGGACGACCTCTATAATCTTGCTGATAATGTACCGGCATCGGAGTTTATGAATTTTGAAGGGAGAAAGTTTTCGAAATCAAGAAATTATGCCGTCTATCTTGGTGAATTTCTTGAAAAATTTCCCGCTGATACCCTGCGCTACACTATTGCAATGAATTATCCGGAAAATAAGGATACTGATTTCAGTTGGCAGGATTATCAGAACAGGACTAACGGTGAACTGGCAGATACCCTCGGAAACTTTATCAAGCGGTCAGTAGATTTTACTAATACCCGGTTTGATGGGGAAGTTCCTTATGAATGTACATCTGAAGATTGGAACTCTCTGGGTATTAACTGGCAGGAAACTCTTAATCAGCTTGATTTCGCATTTGAACAGTTTCATTTCCGGGAAGCAGTCTCTCTCGGCATGGATATAGCCAGAGCTGCCAATCGTTTTCTTACAGAGTCAGAGCCTTGGAAAGCAATCAAAAGTGATCGTGAAGCAGCAGCAAAATCCATGGCGATTTCGTTGAATTTTTGCCATGCGCTTAGTATTGTTCTTTATCCAGTGATACCTGAAACCAGTAACAGAATTCATGCAATGCTGGGCTTTGAGGACACTATCGAAGATCATTTTAACCTGGGGACTTCTTTGACCGAATCTTTACTGCTGCCGGTGCTTAAAAAAGGACACAGGCTCAAGGAAAAATCGGAAATTCTTTTTACAAAACTTGAGGATGCTGACATCGCTCCTGAACTCAAAAAAATTGAAGGACTGCTGGCCGAAGCTGAAAAACGAGAAGCCGGAATTGTACAGGATCGTATGGAATTTAAGCCGGTTATCAACTTTGATGATTTTTTAAAGGTTGACTTGAGAGTTGCTAAAGTTATAGCAGCCGAATCGGTGAAAAAAGCTGGAAAACTTCTTAAACTTCAACTACAGGTCGGGTCAGTTACGAAACAAGTTCTTGCTGGTATTGCTCGGTATTATACTCCTGAAGAGATGATTGGTAAAAATGTAGTGCTGGTGGCCAATCTTGCTGATCGTACCATTCGTGACGAAGTTTCTGAAGGGATGATTCTTGCTGTTGAAGGAGCCGACGGAAAGCTGTTTGTCATAGAACCAGAGGGGAATGAAATAAATGGCAGACAGATACAATAAATGTTTGGAAAAGAAGATTTATTCCGTACATTATGAGCACAAACATCGTGGGGTGGAGCAATTGGTAGCTCGTCGGGCTCATAACCCGAAGGTTGCAGGTTCAAGTCCTGTCCCCACCACAAGTAAAGCCGCCCATCAAAAGGCGGCTTTTTTATTGACCAATTTTTTTGTTGTCTCCTGAGAAGATTATTTTTTTGATATTTCTTCATTCACCAAGGCAACAGAAGTTGCTCATTTCAAGCTTGACCATGGTTCTTAAGAGGCATGATATCATGAAAACTGACGGATGTTGTTTATGCCCGCTTGTTCACTCTGGAGTGAAGCGTTTTACTCTTGTTTCAACACTCCTTCTTCTTCTTTTTCTTTTTTTTGCACTTCCTGTTTCAGCTGAAGGTTTACTCTGTGGTATAGACAGGCTTGAAAGCTCGGGATTCCGAGAGCTTGAGGGTTTGAGGGTTGGCTTGATTACCAATGCAGCTGGTGTCAGCCGCAAAGGGGAGTCGAATTATGCCCTGATGCTCATGAACGGAGTCAGATTGAAGTTTATCATGGCTCCCGAGCACGGCTTTTTAGTTGATATCGAAGCAGGCAAAAGGGTTGGCAGTACGTTTATTCATGATACACTTCCGGTTATTTCGCTCTATGGTGCTTCAAAAAAGCCTGATATCCGGCAACTGAAAAGTATTGATATTCTCATTTTTGACCTTCAGGATGTAGGTGCCCGCTGTTATACGTATATCTCGACTATGAATCTTGCCATGCAGGCTTGTGAGGAGGCTGGGATAGCCTTTATGGTTCTCGATCGCCCCAATCCGATTATTCCTTTTCGACCCGAGGGCTTTATGCTGACAAAGGGATACTCGTCGTTTGTGGGATCTATCGATGTTCCCTTTATTCATTCCATGACCGTTGGTGAGATTGCCCAGCTGCTGAAGGAACAGAAATATAAAGGCCTTGATTTGAGGGTGATATCGATGTCGGGGTACAATAGGGAGAGGTTTGCTGATGAGTACCCGGATTTCAGGTTTATTTCTCCATCGCCGAATATAAGAAGTGTTGACACGGCCATAGTCTATCCTGCCACTGTTTTTCTTGAGGCTACAACAGTGAGCGAAGGGAGGGGAACCGACGCCCCTTTCATGCAGTTCGGTGCTCCATTCATTAAGGGGAGGGAAGTTATTGATGCTCTGATGGAGTACAGATTGCCAGGAGTTCGGTTTGATGTTGTTTCTTTTCAGCCATTGTCAGGAAAGTTCATTGGAGAGTACTGCCAGGGGTTAAAGTTATCAGTAATTGACAGGAAAACTTTCAGCCCATTCAAAACGGCAGCAGCACTTCTTCTTGTGCTTCAGCGGCTTTATCCGGAGAAAATAGGCCTTGATAAGGGTAACGATTTTTTTGACAAACTTGCGGGTACCCCCCTTTTTCGAGAGATGATAAGGAAACAGATGCCTTTGGATGCTATTATAGAGAAAAGCCAGATGCAGATTGAGCAGTTCAACCGGATTGTCCCCAAAAGCTTACTCTATAAATGACCCCCTTTTTACCGGGGTATGCACGTTTGGCCGGGAAGGCCATTTTTTGAGAGTAGGACCTGCCAGAGCTGAATGGAACGAGACCGAAAAGCACCTGCGAAGCTTAAAAGGTAGTAGCGCCACATACGGTGAAATGTTTCATTGTACATGGATTGCAGGGCTGGCCAATGGTTTTCGAAATTCTCATACCAGGCCCTGAGGGTTAGCGTGTAGTCATAGCTGAAGACGTGCCAGTCCTCGAGTATAAAGAGCCCCTCGTAATTCTTTGTTATCTGGCTTGCTGAGGGCAGCATTGAATTTGGAAAAATATACTTGCAGCTCCATGGATCGCCATTGGTGCAGGGTATGTTGCTGCCTATGGTGTGAAGCAGGGTTAAACCGTCCGGTTTCAGACATTTGCTGATAAGTTCGAAATAGTTGCGGTAATTTTTATACCCGACATGTTCGAACATGCCTAACGAATAAATTCTATCGAAGGGTTCCTGCTCTTTGCGGTAATCGATCAGTTCAATATTGACGGGAAGGTCAGCACATTGTTCTCGTGCAATTTTGGCTTGTTCGGTTGAAATGGTTATTCCTGTTACTGATACCTTGTAGTGTTCAGCTGCAAAACGGGCTGCTCCCCCCCAGCCACAGCCGATATCAAGTATGCGCATTCCTGGTTGAAGCTGCAGCTTGTCGAACACGAGTCGGAGCTTTTTTTCCTGAGCCTCATCAAGGGTTTTAGCCTCTTTCCAGTATCCGCAGCTGTATATCATTCGCTCGTCGAGCATACCTTTGAAAAGATCATTACCAGCATTGTAATGTTTTTCGCCAACGGTAAAAGCTCTTGATGGCTGTTGCAGGTTATATGCTTTGCCAATCCAATCGCCGATGCACATTACTGGCGCAAATATTTTTTCAACGGCTTTTGATGTGATGAGTCTGAAACAGAACTCTTCAAGATCACCTGTGTCCCACCATCCGTCCATGTAGGACTCACCAAGACCGAGGTTTCCTTCAGTTATGGCGCGGCGGAAAACAAGAGGATTGTAGATTTGAATGTCCCATAGCCGGTCACCTCCGATTTTGATATCTACAGCATCGAAGAGCTGTACCAGCTGTTTTTTGCAGAAGGTGTCAATCATCATATCACAAAAGTGAAGTTTGATTGAAGGCTCTGTTATAAAGGGTGATGGTACCCCTTTATTCTATGATATGTGATAAATTCGTATTTGTCAAGTTATTTTCTGTCTGAGAAGGATTGATTGACAGTGGCGGGATTATCGGATAAAAAAACGAATATTAAATCGTTATTTATTACCGATTTGATAGTTCGTACTGGGGGAGTACGGAAACTGTTGTGGTGAAAAATAAAGAGTCGTTTCCTTTTGGCTTTTCTATCGGCTTTATTAATCGGTTAGAGGTTTGCTTTTTTGGGGCGTCCTCTTTTTTTTGAGCTAAGCTCTGGTTCTGTAAGGGAATCGGAGTGTTCAGGTTCATCTGCTATATCATCAGATTCCACAAGATGTTCGTCTATATGATCGTCAAGGTGCTCATCAGGCAGATCTGGTACTGCAATAAGATCAATTTCATCACTGAGTTCATCGATTGCTTCATCGGTTGGTGCTTGAGATTTTCCACGTGCTCCTCGTTTGCTTTTCATTGCTGGCTCAATGAGGGTTATAACCTCGTTGATAGAAGAAAAAATGTACAGCTGTTTGTCCAGATTTGTCAATTTCAGCAGATCCTTAATCTGCTTGCAAAGTGAGACGAAAACAGCCAGTCCTTGTGATTGATTGGCGAGCTGATGAGCCAGCAGCATGGAACTGATGCCACAGGAATCAATAGCTTTTACTTGAGAGAAATCGATAATCAGGTTTTTGCTGTTTTCTTTGTTAACCAATTCGTCAATTGACAACTTAAAAGATTCACCATGCCGAAAATCAAACACTTCTTCTTCGATTTTCATGATGGTTAACTCTTTGCGGCTTGATACTGAGTAATTCATAACGGTACTTCTGGTTAGCCTTTTCGAGAAAAAAACAGTGTTGTGAGTGTGGCACTGCACCACGTCAATAAAGGCATTTGTTCTGTGTGTATGATAGACCCGGTGAAACAGGTTGGTGGTAAAAAAAACAGTGAATCTTTGATATGCCTATTTTAATGTAAGGCACGCCAGCTGGTCGACAAGCGCTGCAAGTTCACTGTTGTTTTCAGGACTCTCCACCCAAGTAACATTAAGTCTATTTTTAAAAAAAGTCAACTGACGTTTTGCATAATTGCGTGTATGCTGCTTTATAAGGCCGATAGCTGTTGAGAGGTCGATCTTTCCGTCAAAGTATTGAAAAAGTTCTTGATATCCCACCGATTGAAGCGCGGGTATTTTTTCATGTTCAAACAGAGCGTGATATTTATTATAGAGCATTGCTGCTTCGGCAGGTAGGCCAGCTTCAATCATCTCTTCTGTGCGTTTGTTGATGCGCTGGTACAGCATGTCGCGGGGCATTGAAAGTCCCCAGGTCAGAAAGCGAAGTCCGGTTTGCATTTTTTTCCCTTTTGCCTGCAGCTCTGTAACGCTCATTCCGGTTATTTCAATAATTTCAAGGCTTCGAATGAGTCGCTGGGTTTTTGTGGCGTCGAGGGTTGCTGCCTGTTGGGGATCTTTTTGAAGAAGCTTTTTATAGAGTTCTTCTTTACCCGAGCATTCAAGTTCATGCAGCAGCTTTTTTCGGATTTCCGGATTTCCCGGAGGCAGGTTTGCAAAGCCCTCAAGTAATCCTTCCAAATAAAGGGTCGAGCCACCTGCAACAACAGCACATAAGCCTTTGCGATGAATCTGGTGGATCCTCTCTACTGCTTCAGTGGCAAAATCGCCAGCAGTAAAGGGGTCGCCGATGTTTTTTTCATTGATGAAATGATGTTTTATATCTCGAAGTGCTTTTGAAGAAGGTTTTGCGGAACCTATGTCGAGCTCGCGATATATCTGCCGGGAGTCGGCGGAAATGATTTCGGCTCCGATTTTTTTTGCAAGCGCATAAGCAATGGCTGATTTACCGGAAGCTGTGGGGCCGAGAATGACGTGGACTGGTTGTTCAACTGCTGCAGGCTGCTTTTGTTCCCTATTCTCTATTATCAGCATAAAAGGGGTTTTAAGGCCTTGCTGACCCTTGAGAGCGGTAGACCGACTACGTTATAGTAACAGCCTTCAATACGTTTGATATAACAGGCCATAAGAGGGTCCTGAATGCCATAGGCTCCAGCCTTGTCGTATGGTTTTACCGAAAGAAGGTATCGCTGGATTTCATTATCTGACATCGGCTCGAATTCAACGGTTGTGGCAACGCATTCTGTGTAGGCTTTTTCGCCGAAGAGCAGTACAAAGCCTGTGTAGACTCTGTGCGATCGGTTTTGCAGACTTTTGAGCATCATGAATGCATCATCGAATCCTGCTGGTTTTCCAAGTATCTGGTTCCCTTTTGTGACCACGGTATCTGCTCCGAGAATTACAGTCTTGCGCTTATGTCCTGCTATCAATGATGCTGTTGCTTCGGCTTTTGCTAAGGCAATTTTTGTGACGTTATCTTCAATAGAGCATGTGGGGTCAATAACTTCCTCGGTCTCAACCGCTACAGTTTCAAAAGGGATCTGCATCAAAGAGAGAAGCTCTTTGCGTCTTGGGGATTGCGATGCGAGGATGAGTTTGGGTTTAGCCATTTCTTTTTTCAGTTCAGGTTGTTCCAGCCTCTGCGGTTCAGGTCTGCAAAAATGAGAGTTCCGGCAATCAATCCTAATCCGAGAAAAAGGAATCCCTGAAAAAGATCACCAAATATCAACTTTCCGGTACCGAACAGGATAGCATAAATCATGATGATTCCAAGAGCCCAGTCGACAAAGAGCATGATGAAGCCGGTGTCGGATTTTACTTCGGGCAGGTTTTTTGACACCTTTTTCCAAAGCACTCCTCCGACTCTGGTGGTTCTGTAAAAGGTTTCCAGTTGTGCCGTTTCGGTTGGAGGTGTCAAATAAGTTACTGCAAGTGTGATAGCAATAGTAATGCCGACTATAATGAAAATCGAGAAGGGAAAGGTAATGGCAGTAAAGAATTTCAGCCATGCCAAGACCGCAAATGGTGTAATCATCGAGGTGATTTCCGACCATGCGTTTAATCGCCACCAGAACCAGCGGAGAATAAGCACAAAGCCAGTGCCGGCACCGCACTGAATAATGAATTCCCATGCGCCGGTAATGGTTTCAAGGACATAAAAGGTAATGTAGAGCGCAAAGGCGGCTGTCAGGAATGTTGTGATTTTTGAAATATTGACATAGTGTTTGGTACTACCATCTTTCTTAAGAAATCGCTTGTAGAAATCGTTGATGAGGTAACTCGTGCCCCAGTTAAGGTGTGTTGAGAGCGTAGACATATAAGCTGCAAGAAAGGCTGCGATCAGAAGGCCTTTGAGTCCGGGGGGAAGGACTGCTTTCATGACGTAGACAAAGCCATCTTCCTTTTGGTTCAGGGGGAGATGTGGAAACATCACGAGGCTGGCAAGGCCGACAATTATCCAAGGCCATGGCCGCAGACAGTAATGGGCAACGGTAAACCAGAGCGTTGCAAGAAGCGAGTGCTTCTCGTTTTTAGCACTCATCATGCGCTGTGCGATATAGCCGCCACCTCCTGGTTCCGCACCAGGATACCATGATGACCACCACTGTACAAACGCCATAGCAGCAAAAGATGCAAAGGGAAGGGCTGCGGCACCAGTGATCGAAGTGCTTGATTTTGTGTCGAATGAAGGGAAAAAGTCGAACATCCATCCAGGAAGTGCTTTGGTCAATCCACCGGCAGAAACCACCGCAGGAGACTGTACGGCAAGCACGGCAAGAATGATACAGCCAGCCATGGCAATAATAAACTGAACGGCATCGGTAATGGATACACCCCAAAGCCCTGAAAGACCTGAATAAAAGGTGGTAAGCAGCACAAGCGCTACGATGGTCCACTCGGGGTTCAGCTCGGGGACCATGATCCTGATGATCTTGAACATGGCCAGATTGACCCAGCCGATGATGATGGCATTGATAAAGAGGCCGAAATAGATAGCCTTGAATCCGCGGAGAAATCTTGCTGCCGGACCACTGTACCGGAGTTCTATGAATTCAAGATCGGTAAGGATTTCGGCTCGGCGCCATAGCCTGGCAAAAAAGAATACCGTGAGCATGCCTCCCGAAACAAATGTCCACCAGACCCAGTTGCCTGCAATACCGTTTTTAGCGACAAATCCTGCGACGGCAAGTGGGGTGTCAGCAGCAAAGGTTGTGGCCACCATGCCTGTGCCGGCGATCCACCAGGGGAGTTTGCGCCCGGAAAGAAAAAATTCATCAACATTTTCCGAGGCGCGTGAAGAGAACCACAGTCCGATAATGAGTGTCAGAAGTAGGTAACCGAGAATGAAACTGTAATCAAGAAGGTTGAGCTGATCCATGTCTTTTTATTTCTTAAAATGTTTCTTTCTGGTTCTCTTTAATTTTCTGTGGTTCTCCTCGTTTGCAGTTTTTTTATTCGTCGATTCGTGATAGTTCACGGAAGCTCTGGAAACGATCTTCTATTTCGAGCATATCGAGCGCAGCAATTTTTTCGGTACCGAATTTTTCAACACAGAAACTTGCCATAGCGCTTCCGTAAAGAACAGCTCTGCGCATCTCTATATCATTGATGCTGCCACATCGTGCAAGGTGGCCGATAAAGCCTCCAGCAAAGGTGTCTCCAGCTCCGGTTGGATCATAAATAGATTCGAGTGGGAAAGCTGGGGCTGCAAAGATACCGTTATCGGTAAACAGAAGGGCTCCGTGTTCCCCTTTTTTTATGATCAGGGTTTTTGGCCCCATGTTGCGAATGATTCGAGCGGATTTCACGAGGTTTGGGTCGCCGCTTAAAATTCTTGCTTCGCTGTCGTTGATGATGAAGATATCGACACGTTCGAGGGTTTTTTTCAGTTCTTCCGGTTTCCCTTCGATCCAGAAATTCATCGTGTCGCAGATGACCAGTTTCGGTTTATTGATTTGATCAAGTACTTTGAGCTGGAGTTCTGGATCGATATTTCCAAGACAGACAAATTCAGCATCACGATACTGTACGGGGACATGAGGGTCGAAATCTGCAAAAACATTTAACTGAGTATCGAGTGTGTCGCGCGTGTTCATGTCGTAATGGTAGCGACCGGCCCACCGGAAGGTTTTACCATCTTCGACTTTTTTGATGCCTTTGGTGTCGATGTTTCTGGAATGCAGCAGCTGAAAATGTTTATCCTCGAAGTCGGAGCCGACGACACCAACGAGCTGAACTTTGTCGGTAAAATAACTTGACGAGAGGGCAATGTAGGTGGATGAACCTCCCAGAGTGTTTAGTGAACTTCCGAAAGGGGTTTCGATATCGTCGAAGGCCAGAGAGCCGACAATAAGAATAGACATAATGGATAGAGAGGTTTGGTTGATGGAAAGTTACGGTAACATAGGTTTTTTGCCAATAATTTGTCAAGCCTCAGATGGAAGTTCAAAGAGCATGCACTGTCCTGGTGTGCAGGTTACTTCCAGTTTGTGTTCGTTGATTGGCCATGATTTTTCGCTTATCAGGTCGTACAAGGCGATGTTGTTCATGCTGAATTCAAGTCTGCCGGTTCTCGGCTGATAAAGATTGCTGTTCCCGATAAAGAGCAATGACTGGCCACCGGATGATCTCATCACGGCAAAAAGTTCTGTTTCTGATACATAGGGGATAGTCATCGATCCTGTTTCTCCACACAGTATTACATCAAGATACTGTTTCCGAATTTCAAGTATTCGGGCAATATAGCTGTTGAGTGGAAGAAGGCCGTTACTGTTTTCCCAGTCATAGCCGAACGCACTGAAAAGTGGAAGTTTTTCGGGTGGATAGAGAGTTCTGTCTTCGTCTGTGAAGTTCAGTCCGAGGTTGACAGGATACCATTCACAAAGTTCCATACCCGATTGCAGAAAAGGTATGGCTGGCAGTATGGAGCTCAGGGTGAATATAAAGATTGAGTGGTTTCTTCCAGCTTCCTCCCTGGGGTAACGGAAACAAACTCTTGGTGTATTATGATTTTCTCCTGTTCCAAAAAAAGGAAGTGCTACACCGGTTTTGTTCAGGTAGTTCAATAATCCTCGGATAAAGACAATATCATGGATTACGAAAGGCAGTGAGCCGAATACGGCATTGAATCCTTCATGACGGATCTCTGGTGTTGGATTGAAATTCTCATCCCAGAACGCAAAATCAGGGTTGCTTTCGCGTGCTTTACGTACAATGGTTTTTTTTAGTTCCGAGGGGAGGGCATGGCCCATATCGATCATTGCACCATCAATCTGATACTGTTCCTGAAAGCTTGGTATGATATCTGAAATCTCATTCCATAGTCCAGTATTGTATGTGCTGGAGTCGTCAAGTGCATTGTCGTACATTCTGATGGTGTTGTAGGCAATGTAGTTGAACTTTTCATGGTTATGCATTTTCAGATAGGTAACATCGGTCCATGCTGGCTGCTGGTCGTCAGGAGGCCAGTCGGAAAATGCACTTGCGATGCGGCATAACGTACCATCCTCAGTGGTCCCCTGAACTAAACCGTCCTTTTCACTTGCCTTAACAGTTTGGGAAATGAACTGTTCACGGTATTCGGCAGATGGTGCGGGAAGGTTGTGCATTTCATGGCGATCAACCAGTTCATGTATTCTGTTGAGTGTATCATGATCGAAATGAGGTGGACCGTATGAACGAGTGCTTTCGTTGTCGCGTAGCCAGTAAAACCATTCCGGATGACTTTTTATCCAGCTGCTGTCCATGGACGCTGTCCTGAAAACAAATTCAAGAACAACGTGAATTTCAAGAATATGTGCGGCCTCAACAAAAGCCTTGAGCAGAATTTCCGCAGAAAGGCCGAGTGCTGGCTCATCGAGCATGGGATCAAGCTTCCTTGGATTTTTCACGGCATAAGGGGAGCCAAGTGAGCCTTTTTTGTTCTGAGAGCCAATTTCAGTGACCGGTAAAATATAAACGGTATTTGCTCCAAGATTTTTTATATACGGCAGGAGTGCAATCGCTTTTAAGAGAGTTCCTGTTTCCCTGAATCCATACTCGAGTGGATCAGTGCCGATTGTTCCGTCACCGTTATGGTCAAATGCAGTAGTCAGTCGGATAAACAGATTGTAAACAATTGCTTCCGGTCTCCAGTCTGTTTTTTCATTTTGGGGTTTAAGGGCATCGCAGCCTTCGAGGATGTGTTCAATTATTTTGGTGAAGTATTCCTGGGGATTGACCTGTTCAATTCCGTTTTTTTGTCCGGTCCAGATACCGGGAACCCTATAGGATGCTACAGGGGTAGGCTTATTCAGGCTTTTCAATGCCTGAAGGAGTAATGCAAGGTGAGTTGTCCGCAACGTGAGATCTTATTGTTTTATCGAGAAGAAAACGGGAAGATAACTACTATTATAGACTAACCAACGTATAAAGATATCAAAACTGTTATGAAGAACATCAGGATTACTGTTGAATATGATGGTACTTCCTTTGCAGGCTGGCAGAGACAGGCTGGTAAAATTGTTACTGTTCAGGGTGAGATAGAAGCTGCACTTTCTATGATTTTGCAGGAAAAAACATCTCTTGCAGCAGCAGGCAGAACGGATAAAGGGGTTCATGCCAAAGCCCAGACTGCAAATTTTATCACTGCTTCTTTGTTGGAGCCTGCCAGAATAGTGCATTCGCTGAATTGTGTTTTGCCTCGGACTATCAGGGTAAGCGATCCTGTAGAAGTGCCTCCGCTCTTTCATTCTCGGCATAGCGCAAAAGAACGACAGTACCGGTATTTCCTTCTTGAGGAGCCGTCAGCTATTTACGGTCGTTTTGCTGGGTGTTCATTTGGAAAACTTGATTTTGACGCTATGCAGCAGATCGCAGCTTCTCTTATCGGTACTCACGACTTTTCTGCCTTTTCAAAAGAAGATAGAGATAATCCCGGTCGCGTGTGCACTGTGACTGCCAGTGAATGGTACCGGTACGATCGATATATGGTGTTTCAGATTTCAGCAAACCGTTTTTTAAGGAGTATGGTGCGTTATCTCGTTGATGCTATGATAAGCTCTGGGATGGGGACCCTCGATGGCGAAGAATTCAAGCGGATGCTTGACACTGGAATGATGAGGAGTTCGATTAAACCAGCTTTACCCTGTGGACTTTTTCTTTGGAAGGTTACTTACTGATATGAAGTGTTAAATGTATTAATAGCGTACAATATTATTGTATTAGTCAGGAAGAGTTTTTATTGTTACTTTTTAAAAAATAGGTTTTTGCTGTATCAGCATCAATCTTTGCGAATTTTCTTTTTTAATGAACGTGCCGCTTGTGAAAATAAGGGTTTATAATAAGTGTATTATTAATAACAGTTGTGAGTGCTTTGATGACAAGGCTTCTACGCTAACGGCTGGTCGTCGGGACGTGCAAAGGGTTTTCAGGAATTTCCAGGGGATTCTGAAGGCTTTTGTGTTGCTATTTATTTTTCAGTCACTTTCTTTGCCAGTTTTTGCTGAAGAGTCTGTGACAGCTATAAGAGGATCTCTTCCTAAGTCATCTGTTTCAGATATTCTTGATAGTCTGGTGAATGCGACCTACTTCAAGGATGAGCACTTTTCAACATCCTCGAAAGAGAGTGAAAAGTTTGGATTCCCTGCTCATTTTGTACCCCAGTACAGTGATTCTGTTTATGCTTCAAGGATTGCCACGCTTGCTCGCAAAACCCCTTTTAATCTGGTCTATAACGAACATGTCAAGGGATTTATAAGAATATATGCTGTCGATAAGAGAAATATGACAGCAAAAATTCTTGGGCTGACGAAAATCTACTTTCCTCTTTTTGAGGAAAAACTCGATGCTTACAATATCCCTCTTGAGATGAAGTACCTCGCCATTGTTGAATCTGCTCTTAATCCGACGGCCGTATCGCCTGCCGGGGCTAAAGGACTATGGCAGTTTATGTATGGAACGGGAAAAATGTATGGCATGCAGTCTTCATCCTTTATTGAGGACCGCTATGATTCTGAAAAAGCAACTGTGGCGGCATGTCGGTATTTAAGGGATCTCCACAGAATATACGGGGACTGGTTTCTTGTACTTGCTGCCTATAATTCCGGTCCGGGAAATGTCAACAAAGCTATCAGAAGGGCGGGTGGGGTAAAGAATTACTGGGCAATATGGAATTACCTTCCTGCTGAAACGAGGGGTTATATTCCTGCTTTTATTGCTGTTAATTACATTATGAACTTTTATAATGAGCACAATATCCGACCTGTTGAACCTGGATTTTTGTATCACGATATAGATACATTGAGAACCACCCGTGTTTTATCGTTTGATCAGATAAATGAGACCATCGGGGTGCCGATACGCGATCTCAAATTCCTTAATCCTCAATATAAACTTGGCATTGTTCCCGTTGCAGGGGTTTCCGGTAACGTTATCAGGCTGCCAAGACAATATATCAGTCAGTTTCAGAAACGCGAGCAGGAAATATATGCATATAAGTCGCCTAAATCGCTGGAACGTGAGCAACTGCTAGCTAAGGTTGAAAGCCTCAATGCAGGTTCGGGAACTCAAGGTGCCGAAGGACAAACTGAAAAATTTCATATCGTTCAGGAAGGTGAAAATCTTGGTACTATTGCACGCTTATATCGCACGTATATCAGCCAGCTTATCGTCTGGAATAACTTGAAAGATCCTGAGGTCACTCCCGGTCAGAAGCTGATTGTTTTTGGGAAAACTGAAAACAGCAGTTCCTCGCAGAGCAAGATGTCAAAAACTAGTTCAGTAAAGACAAAGATCATCCGTCACAGGGTTGGTAGAGGCGAAAGCCTTGAAGCTATTGCCAGAAAATATGATACCACTGTTCAGCGTCTTGCGGAGTTGAACCATCTTAATCGTCGGAGGTCTATAGTTTCAGGTCAGCACCTCAAGATTGAAAGAGAAACATCCATTGATGAACCGAGTTCTTCATCAAGGCGTCCTCATGGTGTGAAAATTCGTGAGTCACGTTCTTCATCCAGACACTCTAAGGTCGTAAAAAGTCATAAAGGGAAAAAAGAGAAAACCTCTCATTCATCCCGGAAACGTAAAAGGTAAATTAAGAGGTAGGGTTGATCGCGAAATTGATGGAATTCGGTTGTCGCTGGGCAGTATTGCTTTCTTTTATAAGTATCGTTTTTTAAAACGGGAATTGTCATTTCAGCGTGTTCCATTAAAGGGAAATTTTATTAACTTAAGCCTTTTCAAGTTCCTCAACTGACGGAGAGTAGTGGTGGGTAGAAAAAACTGTTTTATTTCAATAATTCTTTAAATGAGAATCATTAAAACGTATGCGTAATATCATTTTTACCGGAAAAGGTGGCGTTGGTAAAACCTCTATTGCTGCAGCTACAGCTCTCAAAGCGGCAGATATGGGGTACAAGACCCTTATTATGTCTACCGATCCGGCGCACAGTCTGGGTGACTCGCTTGATGTTAAGTTAGGGCCTTCACCTGTGAAAATTGCTGAAAATCTTTGGGGCCAGGAGGTCAGCGTTTTTGGTGATCTCAATCTGAATTGGGATGTCGTCAGAGAACATTTTGCTCATTTGATGGAAGCTCGTGGTATTGAGGGTGTTTATGCTGAAGAAATGGGTGTGCTGCCTGGTATGGAAGAGCTTTTTTCGCTTTCTTATATCAAGCGTTACAATGAACAGAATGAATATGATCTTCTGGTTGTTGACTGTGCTCCTACCGGTGAAACACTTCGTCTTCTTTCCCTGCCTGAAACATTCGGATGGTTTATCAAGATGATCCGTAATGTTGAAAAATTTATGGTCAAGCCAGTGATCAGACCGCTTGCAAAGAAAGTCAATAAAATAAACGATTTTGTAGCACCTGTCGAGGTTTATGAAAAGGTTGATAATCTTTTCTCTTCAACAGAAGGTATCATTGACCTGTTGGCTGATGGCTCAAAAACAACCATGCGCCTTGTCATGAACCCTGAAAAGATGGTTATCAAGGAGTCTATGCGTGCTTTGACCTATCTTAATCTTTATGGTATAACGGTTGACCGTATTACAATCAACCGTGTTATGCCTGATCAGAGCCCTGACCCTTATTTTCAGAAATGGCGTGGTATTCAACAGAAGTATATTGAGCAGATCGAGGAAGCCTTTGCGCCAATTCCTATTGCCGAAGTACCATTATTCGATGATGAAGTTGTTGGACTCGCCATGCTTCGACGCGTAGGCGACAAAGTATATGCCGACCAGAATCCTCTCGACGTATTTTTCACTGAGAATCCGATTGATATCAAAAAGGTTTCTGATGGACATTACAAGGTACGGGTGAGATTGCCATTCATGGAGAATATGGGACTGGAACCAAAAATCCTGAAGCTTGGTGATGATCTTACTATCCGTATTGGTGATTACCAGAAGATTGTAGCATTACCTATTTTCCTTGCTGGAATGGAATCAACAGGGGCTTCTTATGAGGATAAGTGGCTCAGTATCGATTTCACCAAGGCTTGAAAAATATCTATGGTTACTTTAGACTCACGTAGTCATAAAAATTCAATAAAAAACCTGCTGTTAAAGCAGGTTTTTTATTGATCGATTTCAGATTTTTCTTAGAGAGAGACGAGATTGACAACATCAACGCCATTTACACTTCCTATTCCATCAAGCAACTCGGATGTTACATCTCCATCGACAACGATTGCTGTCATAGCAACATTTTTTTCCTCATCCCTTGAGAGTGCTATATAGGCGACATTCAAGTTATGCTTCAGCAGGAGTTGGGTAACGTTTGCTATAACGCCTGGTTTATCGACATTGTTGTAAATAATAATATTGCCTTCCGGCTTGAATTCTACAAGAAACTGGTCAATCATAACAATCCGCACTTCTTTTTCACCGAGTACGGTTCCTCCGATCATGCGTTTTGCCGTTCCATTTTCAAGCTCTATGCGGATTAGGTTGGTATAGTCAGGATTTTCCTTTTCAAACTTCTGTTCCAGGCTGATACCGCACTCTTTTGCCATCGTGAATGCATTGATGTAGTTGGTATCTTTTGACTGACGAATATCGAGAAATCCTTTCAGGGCTGCTGCTGTAATGACTTCACTGAATTTTTGAAGGAATTCACCAGAAGTTATGATTGTCATTTTGCTGGCTTGAGGTGGAGCCATCTGTGCCAGTGTTGCTCCGAGTTTTTCGGCAAGAGTAAGATATGACCGTACTCCAGGAGCCTGTGACAGTTCAACGGCGGATGCATTGACGGCACCTTCAAGTTTTCCTTTTCGCTTCCAATCGACGATTTGTTCGGCTATCTGAATCGCAACCTTTTGCTGAGCTTCGTTAGTGGATGCAGCAATATGGGGGGTTGCAATGACAGTATCGAGTTTCAAAAGAGGATTCTCGGGGTTGACTGGTTCTGCCTCAAAAACATCAAGCGCAGCGGCGGCAACTTTTCCTGACTCTAAGGCTTCAGCAAGGTCGGCTTCATTAATAATTCCTCCTCTTGCGCAGTTGATGATGATAACATTGGGTTTCATCAAGTCAATCGTATCTTTTGCAATCAGGTTACGCGTTGATTCGTTGAGTGAAGAATGTATGGTAATAACATCAGCACGCATGAAGTTTTCATGCAGAGGGAGGAGTTCAATATTGAGATGCGTGGCAAACTCGTCAGGGATCATTGGGTCATAGGCAATTGTATTCATCCCGAATGCCTGCATGCGTGATGCTACTTCACGTCCAATTTTTCCTAGGCCGATAATAGAAAGCGTTTTACCTTCAAGTTCAATGCCGGTAAAATTTTTCTTATTCCAGTTACCTTTTTTCAAATCCGCAGTGGCCTGAGGAATGCGGCGAGCAGCTGAAAGAATCATTGCACAGGTATGTTCGGCTGCAGAAACGGTGTTTCCTCCGGGTGTGTTCATGACAATAATGCCGTTGCGGGTTGCGGCTTCAATGTCAATGTTGTCGACTCCTGCTCCGGCTCTTCCGATAAGCTTCAAGTTGGTGCCGCACTCGATAATTTCTGCTGTAACTTTTGTGGCGCTTCGGACGATTAGCTTCTCAAACCCCCCAATGATCTTTTTGAGTTCTTCCTTACTGATTTTCGGTATTTCAGTCACGTCAAAACCGTTCTGAGAGAGGATTTGACCGCATTGTGGATCAATACCGTCAGTGATCAGTACGTTCATGTTCTTTTTAGATTATTGATTGCCTGGAATTATTTGTAACGATACTTCCAACGCGGATTGTATCTCGCTTTTGGAACATTCGTATCTTTATTTGGGGTAATATATTTCTTTTTTTTGAGGCATTAAGATTAAAAAAAATCGAGGAGCTTAAGAGGTGGGGCGTTTCAGTATTTGGTTGTCACAGCAGGTTAACGGGGTTTTGAAAAAAACTAATCAGCGACAGTCTTAATTTCCTACAGGTCAAACGGGTTATCTATAATTTCCAGAGAAAG
>JAPLFE010000081.1 GCA_026390855.1 Chlorobiales bacterium
GAACCATTACTTGGTACACTGGATGATGAGAAAGTACAAGCAATTGAAAGGGCATAAAACCAGAGCATGTAGAACATTGCGGCTTCTGGCGAAAGAAAAGCCAAACTTATTTGCGCATTGGAAAGCGGGGTATACCTCGACGGCTGGATGATGGGAGCTGTATGAGCCGTGAGGTTCCCGTACAGTTCTGCGAGGGGCTGGAGGTGAAATTCCTCTGGTCTACTCACCTTTTTGTTGAGAGCCTATGACCGACGAAAAAACTGGTTATTAGACGGTTTTTCTTCTTTGTAGTGACAAGCATCGGAGCGGAGCGCCTTCGAAAATGAACCCAGTTCACCTTGATCAACTCAAAACTTGGGCAGAGGAAGAAGCGCTGACAGCCCTATCATTAGTGGTTAAGTTGAAGGGTAAGGGTAATATAAATGTAATTTATATTACGATCAATGCAAGGCATTGACCACATTACATTATGTAAAGCCTTAATAGGGGTATGCCACCTCAATTCTGGCGTCAAGGGCATGAGGTTGGAAGGTCCTAATTAAAATAGAGTGTGATGTATACGGTGGGATAGGGTGTGCACTCTCAAGGGTACTTGAATATTACTAACTCACCCACAAGGTAGCTGGCTTTGAGCCATTAAGAAGATCAAAATATCCGGCAGCCCCTTCCTAAATAAAGGGTTATGGTCTATTTATATTAGCTTATTAAGCAGATTACAAACCATGAGGAAAAGGATTGAAATTTTCATAAATTCACAACCATTAGAAACAATATTGAAGGTATATATTTGAAAGTTAACCAATCAAGAACAGCTCAAAATATCATCTAAGTTATTGTAGAGTTTAAAATTAAGTACTTGGAGAGGTGGCAGAGTGGTTGAATGTGACGGTCTCGAAAACCGTTGTGCGCTTCGGTGTACCGTGGGTTCGAATCCCACCCTCTCCGCCAAGTAGTTCATTAGTAGTTATAAGCACGGAAGCCCGCACAATGCGGGCTTCCGTGCTTTACGTTTTCACTGAGAATCTGTTTCTGTCGTTTTCTGGGGTACCTACCTCAGTCATTCTCAGGTGCCTATTCTCAACTTAAAATGTGTAACTCGCCGCTTAGCAGGAAGTCTTGTCGATCAAATATTATATGCGGAGACTCTTTGGTTTAACGCAAAGCATTTTCCCCGCCCTCCATCATGAGCTGAGCATTAATTTCTGCAAGATCAAAATACTCCGGATCAAAATCGTTGTCCAGCCATTCTGCTCTGGCTTTATACTCAGGATGTGACTTGTCACTCATTATCTCTAACAACTCTACATATCCCCATACCCCGCCACAGTCTTCCGGCGGACACGCCCGTTTTCCCTTAATGCACCTCGGCAGCTGTATTGAGCTGTCATCAGGAACTTTTTTTTCAAGAGTGACCTTGTGTTGCCAACCATCACCAAAATCATATTCATAAGACAGAGAGTCCTTTTCTTCTGACAACAGGTTGGATAAACGCACCTTGTTCTCATCCTTGAATGACATGCCAAACATAGAGTTATCTTCATTTTCATCCGGTATACCGTATACCACTCTTCCCAAAATAAATTGATGGAGATGACTGTCTGTCCATCCCATAACGATTTGTAATACATCATGGAGTTGACCAAGAGTGATATTATCCGGCACTACGATCCGACGCCATATCGGTGGCTTGATGTCACGCAAAGTTACCTTCAACTGAAGGATGGATTGTCGCTTAGTATTGCTCATAAGACCTCCCATTAGAAAAGTTCAGATGCATTTTTGGTACTACAGTTGAAGGGACTCTTGTACCCTTGAGGTGAATGAAAGCAAAGAATATAAATTCTTCTGGTATTTCAACCATTCCATTTCTGCAAGAGGACGGTTAGAGGATAATCCCGTGTGTCAGATCTGAGCATTAAACGTCGTTGTCATAAACCCCAGGACTTTACCTTGCTCTGCCCAGTCAAGTGGCAGGGAAATTTTCTTGAGGAGTTGTTGAGCGTTCAGCTTTGGCGAATATTCACCTCGGACAATCCGCTGCAGAATGGCATCTGGATGAGGCATTCCTAACTATCAGGGGCCAGCATCACTAGCTCTGGCTCGCCGTTGATCAGAATGGTAATACGCTCGATATCCTGATGCAAGCCCGGCGTGATCGAAAACCAAATACCCTTAACAACCTTTTCATTTTTTAACGCATTACCATATATTAAATCGTATAAGAGTTTTAAAGCTTATTATTATTTCATATATGAGCGCTTATTTAGATAAAACACAACTACCACTTCCTGTTTCTCGAGTTCTTAAAAAGTTTGGGATGGATTTATCTTTAGCCAGAAGGCGGCGGCGGTTCTCCCAGCAGTCGATGGCTGAACGGATTGGTATCTCAGTATCAAGCCTGAGAAGATTGGAAAATGGTGATCCAACCTTGTCTTGGGGAACAATTGCCCGGGCTCTTTATGTGTTGGGTGAACTTAATAAAATCAATGAGCTTTTAGACACGGCAAAAG
Organism: Chlorobiales bacterium; assembly: GCA_026390855.1. Classification (GTDB taxonomy): domain Bacteria; phylum Bacteroidota; class Chlorobiia; order Chlorobiales; family Chlorobiaceae; genus Chlorobium. Next base: position 2,511 of record JAPLFE010000081.1, read on the forward strand.
ATACGATCGGACTTGTTCTGATGGATGAGCAGTTACCTCGACGTATCCGCACAAGAAAGAGTTCACCGGAAACCGGGGCGCTATGAGTAAGACTATTCAGCATAGTGCAACGATTTGTATTGGTGAAGTCGGTATTTTGGTTGGCCAACTCACCTATGCCAAGAGCGGATTGCGAGAGAACTCTTCCTTTAGCTATACTCAACAGTGGCTTCAATCGACGGAGAGGTTTTCATTTTCCCCGGACCTTGACTTGATTGAAGGTCACCAATATCATAAAGCTGCATCCGGAAGTGATTCTGTTTTTCACCTTGGGATTGCCGATACAGAACCTGATGGCTGGGGTTGCCGGGTCATTGCAAGAGATCATGCGAAACGTCGCAAAATACTTTTGGCTGATGGGAGAGAACAATCATTTGAGCCTCTTACGGAATGGGACTATCTGGCGGGTGTTGATGATGTCAGTCGAGTTGGTGCGCTGCGTATATGCGATGAAAATGGTAACTATCTGCGAACCATAGAAGGCCATGAGAGAGCAACTCCGCCTCTCCTTGAGTTGGCCCATTTGCTTGGTGCAAGCCAGGCCGTGGAAAGGAAAAAAGAAACTGAAGCTGACCTACGCTATTTGCGTGGAAGAGGAACCTCACTCGGAGGACTGCGCCCAAAGTGCTCAATCATTGATGATGGACATTTGGCTATTGGAAAGTTCCCAAGCATCACCGACGAACGTAGCGTAACAAAAGGTGAGGTTCTGGCCTTGCACCTCGCTTTAGCGGCAGGGATCAATGCGGCTCAATCCAGAATCATCGTTACCGATAATTCCTCTATAGCAGTTATCCGTCGTTTTGATCGCACGCACAATGGAGGCCGGATCCCTTATCTGTCAGCGGCATCCATGCTTCAGGCTGGGCGAGATGAAGAACGTGCTTACACCGAGATTGCAGAGCGCATTATTTCCATGTGTGCAGAACCAAAACATGACCTTGCTGAATTGTGGCGCCGTATTGTTTTTAACCTGTTAATCACCAATGTGGATGACCATCTGCATAACCATGGTTTTTTACATGTGCATCACGGCCAGTGGCGTCTTGCGCCAGCATTTGATCTCAACCCTTTTCCTGACAAGGATCAGGAGCTGAAAACATGGTTGACAGAGGATACAGGTCCGGTATCGTCCATCAAGGAGATCATGAATGTTGCTGACCACTTCTGGCTTGAACATACTCAGGCCATCAAGATTCTTGATGAGGTATACTGTGCTGTAAAGAACTGGCGCACCGTTGGAGTAAACCCTGCTGTTGGTATGCAACCTCATGACTTAAGTGACTTTGCCCCGGCTTTTGAACACCAACAAATCAAAATAGCCGCATCAATCCTCAACCGGTAACTGACAAAGTAAACTATAGCTTGCAAAAATTTTTTGAGGAATTTTTAACCGTTTCAAAGTATTAGAGCGTAGGCATTAGTGTAGTATTGTTTGCAATTCATTAACTCAACCTCATTACAAATGAAAAAGAATCTGATCGCGGGTGTTATCGTTTCAGTAGCAATGACTGGAATTTTTGGTGGTGTTTCTTTCGCAGCTGACAAGGCTCCTGTAAAAGCACCTGCAGCCGCTGCCGCACCGGCAGAAGCCACAGCTCCAGACGCAAATATGGACATGAAAAATGACATGGGTGGCGGTATGAGCGGCAGTGGCATGAACAACAGTATGAGCAACGGCAGTATGATGGGTAGCGGCATGAACAGCGAAATGAAAGCAGAAAAGAAGGTTACTAAAAAGAAAGCTACCAAGAAAAAAGCTGCGAAGAAGAAAGCTGCTAAAAAGGCAAAAGCAAAAGCTGAAGCTATGCCAGAAGCTGCTGCTCCAGAAGCAGGCAAGTAAAGTTTAACCTTCTTGATATTGATGGCTCTTGATCCAGATGAGGTGGATGAGGTGGATGATGTGGATGATGTGATATATATAAGTCGTCGATATTATTGACAGGAAAAGCCCCTTCGTAAGATGGGGCTTTTCCTGTTTTAGGACTGCGGGAAAGAATACAGTCATGAAAAGTAAGTGCTGAAGAAGGTTACAGCGAGAGTTCAGTATCGTTACCTTTTTCTTTTTCGTTTTCCTTGGATTGCAGTATCAATACGATATAAACGATAAAAAGAATGGTCGATAAGGCTGCCATAGAAGCCCCGAAATAGAAAGTTGCAGCAGGCGTAATCCTATCCCAAAGTAACCCACCTATCAAACTGGCAGGCAGTGTTGCAAGACCAACTGAAGTAGCATAGACTCCGAATGCCGTAGCCTTGAAATTCGTGGGAATAATAGTGGAAAGAAACGCCTTTTGTATCCCCTCGGTAAGTCCCATGAAGATCCCGTACAAAGCAAATAATATCCATATCGCAGCCGGGCTTTTGGCAATAGCAAACCCATAATAAAGAACGGTAAACAAGATGAACCCCAGCAGGATGATTCGCTTCTTGCCGTATTTATCCGCAGCTATACCTGCGTGAATAGCTGAAAGAGAGTAAATAAGATTGAACATCAGGTATACCCCAGGGATGATCACCGTCTTGATTCCGAGTTGCTGCGCACGCAATATCAGGAACGCATCACTTGAATTGCCCAAAGCAAAAATGAATGTAATGAGGATAAAGAACTTAACCTTCCAGTCGAAATATTTCAGCGTGAATCGAGGGAGTTCAGCAGCGGTTTCGGATGACCGTTTTTTATCCTTGATGAATGTCGCAATAATAATCACGGCAATAACACCCGGTATCATGGAGAGCCAAAAAACCAGCGAGTAATTGTTGTTGTACAGCTGAAGTACGATGAGAGCAATGGCCGGCCCAACAACAGCCCCCAAAGTATCCATTGAGCGATGAAAGCTAAATGATCGGGCAAGATGACTCTGTTCAGTAGAGTCAGTGATGATGGCATCCCGCGGTGCAGTACGGATTCCTTTACCCAATCGATCAACAACGCGCGATGCAAGGACCTGTTGCCATATTCCTGCAAGTGCTATGATCGGGCGACTAAGGGTAGATATGAGATATCCTGCCATCATCAGGCTTTTACGCTTTCCTATCCGATCCGAAAGCCATCCGGAAAAGACTTTCAGGAGGCTCGCTGTAGCTTCGGCAATCCCTTCAATGAGTCCGATCAGGGACTTGTTGACGCCTAGCATATTGGCAAGAAAGAGCGGCAGCAAAGGGTAAATCATCTCAGAACTGACATCCATAAAGAAGCTGACCAGTCCGCTAAAGAACACATTTTTACTCAGGCCGAAGATTTTTTTGTCAAGTTCCATTGCTCTCTGTGTTTCATGTAAGGGGCTCCAGTCTCAGGGCTGCCTCTATTTTGTCCCGTTGTTCCGGATTGACACGCGACTCGTTTGCATAGTCCCGCCATTGCGCTACAACGTTCCTCACTTCTTCAATGATCGTTTCCGCACGCCCGCGTTTCATGGAAGCACTCTTTGCACACGCTTTGAAATCTTCCAGAATAAATCCACTCCGCTTGCCATTCATTGTCATTTGATGACTCGATGTCCATTTTCCTCTTGGTTGATAGCTGTAAGTCATGTCGAACGCGGGGGAAAGTGACCAGTTTCCCGACTTGTCCATCAGAAAGGCAATGTTCTTTACGTGGTCATCCTGGTTACGGGCCACGATATTGAAAACCATCCGTCGGAACTGCTCTTCGATTGTAGCCATCGGCAACCCCAGTCTACGGATTACTTGCAACGCCTGCTCGTAGCCGTATGCTCCTGCCTGATTGAAATCATAATGCGCCATGCCGCAAAGCGACTGCATGTGCAGCTTCCCTCCACCATCCAACCGGTCGAACCGCTTCGTCATGAAATGGCGTCGCCCGTTCTCCTCGAACAGGCGGCACTGACTCATTGTAATTCCCGCATCTACCGCCATCCTGTAATAAGCATGCTCGATAGCGCCGTACCCCTTTGGATCTTCAAGCTCCTTATCCTTGTTGCCGCTGACACCGTCGAACTTCATCAGCCAGTATTCAAATCCCCTGCCAGCCTTAACCTGCCCTGATCGGACTTCGTTCGTTTTCGGATTCCAGGCGATCACCGCCTTGGACCGCGCGCCGCCAGCAGAAGTGCCGACCCGCAAAATATCCCGTAGTGCCGTATTTTTTCCCTCCTCGTGGAACCAACCCTGCAGGTTGTTGCGATGGGTCAGAACCTCTGAAGCCAACTCTACCAGTTTGTCGACTTCAATACGGGAAGATCCGGGTGCGTCCAATCGGGTTGCCGGCGCATACTCCAGCGCACCCATGCCACGCGAACCCATATAACAGAGGCGCTCCACTGCATTGAACGATTCCGGCATGCGCCCGGAACGGGCAAGCCAGGCATCAATCAACGCATTACCAAAACGATCGGGCAGTGAATCCGCCAAAAGCCCTGGAAGACCATGAAAGGTTTCTAACTGCAGCGATGGAAAGGAGTAGATGCGGCTGGAAAGCGGCATCATCAGCGGGGCCACCTCAATGCCGCTACTGGTGAACGCCGAATCATATTCAAAGGTCGCAGTCGTAGCATCGCCATCCAGCGACACAGCACCGATCATGCGTCCCCACAGGTTTACCATTGCCGTCGTGCTCATGCTTCGTCACCCCACTTCCATGGAACGTCATCTGTTGGTTTTCTCTTGCCTATGACGCGCTTTCGTTTCTTGCCTTTCAGCTTGAGCAGATCCATCGGACGAGGTCCTTTCGCGGGCACCAATGTTTCCAAGCGATCCAGCAGCTCCAATACCCGCAGAATCCGTATCATTGTCGACATTTGAGTCGTGCTCCCAGCTTCGACACGCTCCACGGTCCGTTTCGATACGCCCGCCTGCTCCGCAAGCATCTCTTGAGTCAGCTGAAGTTCCAGCCGACGCTGCACAAAGCGTCCAGCCAGCTCTGCCAGAATCGCCTTATCCGTCAATAATCCGTCAATCTTCATCAAGAATTCTTATTTATCTTTAGGCCTTATATCGCAATTAGTGACGATATAACGAGTAAATATAACTATTATTCGCTATATATGACGACTTAAAGAGTTTATAAACATGTTGCCCATTGTATTCTGGCATCAAAAAGAAGTCCGGAGGAGACAAGCACTCCTGACAAGCAATGAAGACCCCGGAGAAGCAAAAAAAGTCCGCTGAAAAAGCCGTACGCATCGAAGCCAAGTCCGCTTTCGAGCTGGTAAGCCCGCGGGAGGTACGAAAAGAATGAACCGAACCGAACCGATCTGGTCCGCTGGCCATTCCGCAATAGTCAAAAGCAGGCTTGAGAAGGACGTTTTTCCGGCATTCGGAATGCAAGCCAGTCAATGCTATCACAGCAACGGATGTTCGGACCCTGCTACTGAAGATCGAGGCATGTGGAGCAACAGAAACCGCTGTCATGATCAAAAGCATCTGTAGTTAGATGTTCCAGCATGCCTTAGCAACGGGAAGGCTTGAACATGACCCATCGAGGACCCTGAAACCTCGTGCGGTATTCCGAAAACGCGACAAAAGCATACCATGAGGCTTACCCTTCTTCATTGAAGTGGAAAGATTCAGTCGTATGGGTTAAAGCCTCCGCTCTTGCCAAAAATGTTAAGGCTTTGGTAAAGAGGGATATAGATGAACTGAAAAAGAAACTCGCTCTTGAGCTCGATATAAGCGAAAATCAGAACCATTTCTTTGAGACAACGAATTCATGACTCTATTGCTATTATTCGGGAAGCTGAAGTAGCGCTTATATTTGATATTACGGCCTGGATTTGAGTACAAAAAGGCTGTAGTCAAAGTCAGTGGAATCATACTGGTAAATTCATCATCAACGATACTCCCGCTATCTCTTGATGAGCAATACGCTCTAGAATAACCGATACAAAAATCTTATGACGGTAATGGACAGCATCAATCAACGTTATGGCAGTGGAGATATCCAACTTGCTACAGAAAACACCTTAGCATGGAAACCGCATCAGGAAATGCTTTCACCATGATACACCGCAACATGGTCTGAGGTTAAAGTAGTGAATGCTTAATCAGATTATCGATGCAGAAACTTATAAAATGGGACACTTTGATCGGATAAACTCAAACATCGGACGGAAAACTTCGAAACAACCAGCGCCAAGCGTTGGGACAACTTCCTTCGCAAAGGAAGTTTTCAATCCATCTGATTTGAAAACGATTTTACTACCTCCGACACAACTCTCAGTGACATAATAACTCGCAGTGGCAGTTTGACCATAAAAAAGGTGCTCGATTTCACAACAGGATTCCCCTCCAAAAGTCTCCTTTGTGACAGGATTTTTGATAACCTGTTTCTGAATGTCTGGATGAGATGAAATTGGTAACATGATGGCATAAGATTCGCCAGTAGCCCATTTCTTTACCATTCCCAGAAAAGGATCCTCTTGAATGACAGAACCATTCAACCCGTTCCATTGGTCATAGGCTTTATCGAAATCAAAAAGCCCAAAAACAGGAAGTCCGCCCATTTCCGAGTGAATGCGTCTGTCAGTTAAAAGCTGATTGATGTAAGTACTCGAGAACGCATAAAAAGGAATAAACGGAATATCACTCTCATATAGATTGTTCCACGCTTGCTTAAGAATAATCGGATCGGTATGTCCCTCTGTGAACAATACCGGCTTGTTTTCAATCTGTATGGTGTTGATGATACTCAGTAAATTCTCTTGTTCTGAAAGCCTTATAAGCTCCGTGCTAAGCTTCTTGATAGCAATACGTTTTTCGAGTTCATAACAGTTTACATGATTGTCCTTTATATCGAAGAACTTGATTTTTTTCTTTTCGTGAGGTATCAGAGTCACTGCACTATGACTGCTCATCAGAACATGATTATTTTGCGCAGCAATGTCGGTAATCTCAATGACCTGCTTCAAAAAATCGTACTGCCATTCGGGATGAAGGAAAGAATCCGGTTCATCCAAAAGTGTGATGCAGTTACGATCCTTGAAAATCTCGATGATAGAGTAGATGTAAACTGATTGGAACTGGCCGTCACTGAAGTGTGAAACATTAGCCGCCATACCATTTTCAAGTGTCAACGGAATTGAAATTTCCGCCAGCATCTCAAGGGT
>JAPLFE010000105.1 GCA_026390855.1 Chlorobiales bacterium
CTGCTGATTACAAATCAGCTGCTCTACCAATTGAGCTACACCAGCATCTCAAACTCAAAAAACACGGCTGGTAATATAATGACAGGTTTTAATAATACAAAGAAAAAAGGATTATAATATTATTTTATCCTTTTACCGCAGCAAAAAAACCTGCAAGTCGTATTACTATACCTCTCGAAACCAGCCTTTGTGAAAACGCCAGTATATTATCGATCAACGTAGGAAATATACGTATCCGATTTTTTTTCAATCCTTTCAATGCTGCCTTGACAACGATATCAGTTCCAGAAATAGGCAAGCGAATATTTGCCGCATCATGACCCGCATTTTTAAAAAAACTGGTATTGATAAAACCGGGGCAAACTGCTACAATTTTTACCCCTGTACCTTTCAGTTCCTCATGAAGTGCTTCGGTAAGAGTCATAATAAATGACTTTGTAGCCGAATACAGCCCAAGGCCAGGAACACCTTGAAGACCGCCAAGTGATGCAATATTGATTATGCTGCCCTGTTTCCTTGCGACCATACTGGGAAGGAATAAACGAGTAAGCTTGGCAGTCGCTATTACATTGACCATGATGATCTCTTCGAACTTCTCAAAAGGAATATCTGAAAAATCACCAGCATAGGACAATCCTGCACAATTAACCAGAAGATCAACACATGCATGTTTCCTGCCACAGAACTCATAAATGCGTCCAGAGCTGTCAACATCACTCAAGTCTTCAATACAAACTTCTACCTCAACCCCACTCGCATGCCGAAGCTCTTCGGCAAGAGCCTGCAATTTGTCTCCCGAGCGGGCAACAAGCACAAGATTGTGACCTTTACAAGCAAACTCCCGTGCAAAAGCTTCACCAATGCCCATGGAAGCACCAGTTATCAACTTAAAAAACATGATGATATCAAAATAAACGGTTATAACGACGTTGAGTCATCACATCGCTTCTTTATATCTGCTCAACCCATTTTCCCCGCTCTTTGATAAGTACTATAAGCCTATCTACCGCATCATGTTCGGAAATATTTTCCTCAACGCATTCCCTGCCGAAATAAAGACTGATTCGATTTTTTCCAGCGCCGACATAACCGAAGTCAGCGTCCGCCATTTCTCCAGGGCCGTTAACAATACAACCCATGATTCCAATCTTCAACCCTTTCAGATGAGCAGTTCGCTCTTTAACTGCAGCGGTTGCTTTTTCCAAGTCGAAATAAGTTCTACCGCAGCCAGGGCAGGAAATAAACTCTGTTTTTGATATTCTGATTCTAGCACCTTGAAGAATGTTAAATGCTAGATTAACCTCATCGACAATAGATAGTCTAGTATGAAGCGCAAGCATATCGCCAATACCATCACAAAAAAGCGATCCTGTCTGAACCGAACTTGCAATAAGACTTTCAAGCCTGTCTGAGCTGTCACTCTTGAAACGAACAACAAGAGGATTGTCTAGAAAACGACGGTTGAATTCCTGAACAAGCCTGCGGTAGGCAAAAACGGCATCATCCGTGATAATCGAAAATAAAAGTCTTTTTACTCCCTGCTTCCTGAGCTTTTCGGCAAGATGAGCAAGAATTTCCGCAGGAACAGATGACCCGGTATGTTTATGTATAAAACAGAGCTCCAACGCAGCAACACGATCATTATCAAGATTCTGCAGAAATTCCTTTTCTAGCTTTTCTCCCTCCACAATATCAAGCCTTACTTTAGAAACTTTATCAAGCAGTTGCATAGCAAGTGATGCATCACTTGTTGATGCAACTATAAAGCGTCGAGCCGCTCCAAGTTTACCAAAGAGGTCGTCAAGTAGATTAAGGTCTGCAGAGTTCGTGACTCGAACTGAAGCAAACTCAGACCGAATGGCATCCTGAGACTTTATTGGTGCAAGCCTCTCTACTACCTCCTCGAAAACACTTTCATAATCAGAAAGAGGAGCATGTACCTCAGTTTCAACTTTAGGAACATTGTCTCCCCCAACAGGAAGATCTGCAAACGAAAGTGGCAAGGAACCTCTGCGCTTGTAACTGAACGGATTGAACGGGAGCGAGTCATTTTGCGATAAATTGCGGCTAGACTGCTTATTACGACTTTCAACAACATGTTTCAGTGGCAGATGCCCATTATCTCCTTTAACAAAATGAAAGTCGTTATACTTTTTTACGATAGCAAAACCTACAGGAACCTCACGAACAGGATCCTCAGTCAGGGAAACTCTGATAGTATCACCAAGACCATCTTCAAGGAGCGTCCCAATACCCATCGCTGATTTGACGCGCCCCTCATCACCATCTCCAGCCTCAGTTACACCAAGATGAAGAGGATAGATGTTATTAAGCTCAGCATCGGCTTTTTGAACAAGAAGCCGATAGGATTGAATCATCACCCGAACATTAGATGATTTCATTGAAAAAAGAATATCGTAATAACCGATATCCTCACATATCCTGGCAAATTCAAGAGCAGCTTCAACCATACCTTCAGGTGAGTTGCCATAGCGACTGACAATCCGGTCTGACAAAGAACCGTGATTAGTGCCTATTCTCATTGACACGCCATATTGCCTCGCTTTTTCAACCAAAGGAATAAATTCAAGCCTTACATGATCAAGCTCTTGCAAATATTCGTCCTCAGAATAATCACTGTTTGAAAACTTCTGTCTTGAGGCGTAATTACCGGGGTTGATACGAATATTTGCAACAAACTCAAGAGCCTTAAGCGCGGCCCGAGCAGAAAAATGAATATCCGCAACAAGCGGAACATCAATTCCATCGCGACGGAGCTGATCACGTATGTTCCTAAGATTTTCAGCATCCTTTTCAGTCGGAACGGTAAGCCGGATAATTTCACAGCCAGCTTCATAAAGCCTCCGACACTGCTCAACAGTAGCCGCAGTATCCATGGTGTGCGTATTGGTCATGGACTCTACCCTTATCGGCTGATACCCACCTAAATCAATAGATCCAAAAGCAACCTCACGAGTTAAACGACGGCGGTACTGATACATTGGATTATAGAACGATTGAATGAAAAACTAATGTGCATTAATGATAAACAGGGTTTCGCCCGGTTTTCGGAAATTATATTTTTCCCTTGCAGCCTTTTCTATACTGTCAGGCTCATGGGCATGCTGGATGCGCAGCTCATTATCGAGAATTTTCTGCTGCTCGACTTTCTGCTGCTCAAGAAGTGCTCGGTGTTCAGTTTCCATTCGGATTCTTTTCATGATACCGTAATCATCAAAAAAAATCCAGAGTATGAAAAGAGCAAACGCCACGCGAAAAAAAAACTTTTTCGGGTTCGAGCGAATATACTCCCAGATCTTATCGATAATAGTTTTCACACCTCATAACGCTTTATACTGCAAAGTGTTGCCATAGTTACAACAGATGATGCCGTGCAACGAGAGAAACCCTTTATAAAAAGGGTTCCCTGTTGAAAGTTCATTATACACGGAAAGCATTTTTGCCAGGGTATCGAGCCTGATCACCAAGCTCCTGTTCTATACGAAGCAGTTCATTGTATTTTGCCATACGATCCGAACGCGACAGACTTCCGGTCTTGATCTGACCCGCATTGGTTGCTACTGCAATCTGGGCAATGGTGCTATCCTCAGTTTCACCGCTGCGGTGACTGATAACGGAAGTATAACCATTGGAGTTTGCAAGATTAATTGCCTGCAGGGTTTCTGTCAACGTACCGATCTGGTTAACCTTAATAAGAATGGAATTGGCCACTCGACGTTCAATACCTGCTGCTAATCTTTTGCTATTAGTAACAAACAAATCATCACCAACGAGCTGAACCCTTGAACCAATCTTGTCAGTCAAAATTTTCCAGCCTTCCCAGTCATCTTCAGCCATACCATCTTCGATTGAAATAATCGGATAGTCGCTAGCCCATTTTTCCCAGTATTCAGCCATCTGCAGCGAGGTAAGTTCCTCTTTCGATGACTTCTTGAAAACATATTTTTTCTTTTGCCCATCATAAAATTCAGAGCTTGCAGGATCAAGAGCAATCATGACCTGTGCATCACCAAGACCACCTTTATCAGTCGGCGCACCAACTTTATAGCCAGCTTTGCCAATTGCCTCTATAACCAGTTCAATTGCCTCTTCATTTGAGCGCAGGTTAGGGGCAAAACCTCCCTCATCACCCACAGATGTGCTCAACCCTTTACCTTTCAGCAAAGCCTTGAGGGCATGAAAAATTTCAGCGCCAGAACGCAGTGCGTCAGAATAGGAGGTAAAGCCTGCTGGCATAATCATGAATTCCTGAAAATCAACGGTGTTATCGGCGTGTGCACCACCGTTTAGGACGTTCATCATTGGCACAGGAAGGGTATTCGCCATCGTACCGCCGATATATCGGAAAAGAGAAAGGCCAGTGTATTCAGCACCTGCCTTGGCACAGGCCAGCGAAACACCGAGAAGAGCATTTGCACCAAGCCGGGATTTGTTTGGTGTTCCGTCCAAAGCAATCAACGCTTCGTCGATTTCCTGCTGTTCGGTCACCAACATACCATTCAAAGCATCGTTGATAACCGTATTGACGTTTTCAACAGCCTTGAGTACGCCTTTACCAAGATAGACACTCGCATCACCGTCTCGGAGTTCACAAGCTTCATGGATCCCTGTTGATGCACCGCTTGGAACCGCTGCACGACCGAAAGAGCTTTCAGAGTATACATCAACTTCTACCGTTGGATTTCCTCTTGAATCAAGGATCTGACGGGCAAGAATCTTGGTTATAATAGGCATAACGAAATATATTTATTGTTGTTACATGCTTTTACCGAAGAAAGAAACCGAAAAGCAATTTTTGCTCAGCGATAACTTGAAAATATATCTTTTTTTCCTGTCCATTTCATGGTTGAGACCACAGCAAATAATACTTTTTTTTGTTAATTACATTTCAGAGCTGTTTTCGTACTAAGAAATCAGCAGATTTGTTTTTTTGTATTCAAGGACCTGCAAGACCATTATTAATTCAACAAAGGAGTCCTGCTATGCAAGCCATCCTACCGGATCAATTGCGAAACATTGTTATTACAGGTCATGCCGGCAGTGGCAAGACCATGCTCACAGAATCACTTGCCTTGACTATGGGCGTCATTAACCGACTCGGCAGTATTGACGAAGGAAACACCCTTTCAGACTACTCTGTAGATGAAATTCAAAGAAAACACAGCCTGAACACCAGCCTTATCAATGGATTCTGGAATGACTGTAAAATAAATATTATTGATACACCCGGTCTGCTTGACTTTCACGGAGATGTCAAATCGGCAATGCGGGTTGCCGATACCGTGCTGATTACAGTCAATTCAGCTTCTGGAGTCGAGGTGGGAACAGATACAATTTGGGAGTATACCAAGGAGTACTATAAGCC
>JAPLFE010000021.1 GCA_026390855.1 Chlorobiales bacterium
GCTGGCGCATTCTTTAAATTCCACGGTGGTCTGCAGGTTATGTGTATGTCTGTTGCAGCAGCAACCGTCTATGCTGTAGGCAGTGCCGATTTGACACTACAGGCTGATACAAGCCCGTTGATATCACTCGACATGAAATTCGGTTTCGGTGCACAGATCGGGGTTGGACTTCCGGTCATCGGCAATGTCAGCATTCTCTTTATGGTTGGAGTCGAGATTTATGTCGACAGCAGTCAGAAGGTAGCGGTATCGGCATTTATCCTTTTCCGCGGTCATGCTGAGATTCTCGGTGGTATAGTCGGGGTTACCATTACCATTGAAGCCAAGGGTACCATTGAAAAAGGAGGTCCATCACCCGCCCCTACCAATTGCAGGGCACAGGTGACGTTCGGACTCGACATCAGCATTTTCCTCATCATCAATATCAGCTTCAGTGAAAGCTGGGAAGAGACAAGACAGATTGCATAAGCATCGGTTGTACCCGGAAAGAAATATTCACAACAATCAGATTCAACATTATGTCTTCTTATTTTAAAACCAGCTTCACTCTTATGGCCTTTCCGCAACATGTGGACAGCACAGGCCTTTTAACGCTGCATATTATATTCGTACCGAGAAATATAAGTCCTCTGGAGAAAATTCAATCCCAATACCTGCTCCCTGCCACAATGCTGACGGCATTTGCCGATGCACAACCACGTTTTGCTGTGAAGGTAGTAAATAATCCTGATGAGTTTCCCGGCAAGGTGCCTGCGAATGAACGTGTGGCAACTCTTAATCCGCTCGGTTACGCTCCAAACATCCGCAAGCTTTACCAAACACTGAAGGATGCAACAAATGCTGATGGGACCGCAAAGTATTTTGATATTGATGAGACCAGGAGTATAAGAAATTCCGGATTACCCAATCCGCATCAGGCACCAGCCGCTGTGGATGCTTCGGCTGCAGTGAAAAAATATCTACCGCTTACATATCGGAATGCATTCAATTTTACTGCACCGCGAACACCGAATGCCGTCATTGACGACAGCTACCTCTGCGCAATCCGCGGAGAGAAAATTCTCCCCAAGTTTGTGCCGGACCTGAAAGTAAGCTGGGGGAAAGTTTATGCGCATCTTTTACGACAACCATTGCTTGCTGAGAACGCTGGCCTGCTCTACAAGGCCACGGTTCAGCTCGCGGACGACGACTTCGCCAAAGGCGGGTGGCTCTATCTGGATATTGAGGACGGCACTACCTACGACGATGAGCAAAAGGCTTCGTTAACCGATACGGCTGAGGGTCCTTTTATTGCTCGCTATGCTGCAAGGATTCCTCTTTTGAAAAAAAATGAAGCACGCAGCCTGTTTGCAACAGTACTGTTCCCAGTCATGGACGAGGGAGTAAGCCCCACTGGAATTTATGACGAACTTTACATTGAAGCTACTCGTTTTAATGACGGTTTTGCCACAATCGTCCATGCAAATCAGCCATTAAGCCATAATCTTCTGAAAGAAGAACAAGACGGTTTTCATCCCCAAAAAGAGATTGGTATACGCCTTGGCTGGGAAGACGAGCAGATTCTTATCTGGTATCTTCGGCAGCTTGCCATCGATGAGAGCGTCGGCACTGACCGCCTTGATGCTCCTTTAGGGGTCAACGGATATCATATCGACGTCCGAGAAAATGAAATATCAGCTGGCGCTGCTAATGACTGGGAAAGCCTCAATGCTGTAACAAGCAATAAAAAAAGTATCTGGCTTGAAGATATAGAGATCGGGCAATACCCCCCCGATGGATCAGACTCGGGAGAATTACCCTTTCAGGTATATCCGACAAAGCTTAACAGTGCCGGAGGGGTCAATTACTGGCTGCCCATGTATTTCGGAAACTGGAACAACGCCTCAATGGTACTTCCTGACCGTGTTGCCTCAGAGTTGTATGCAAACGATCAAGACCAGAAACCAGTGAAAATCAGCGATACTTACAGCCCAATAGAGACAAAAACAAGGCTCGTCTACGGTCATATCTACGATTTCCGCGTCAGGATGAGCGATATCAGCGGCGGAGGACCAAATGCTGGTTCTGAGCCGCTCAATCCCCTTTCGAGTCATATAGCGACAGTTCCCTTTAAGCGATACGTTGCACCAAACACGCTTCGCATTCTCGATAAAGATGACTTGACGATAAACCTCGAAACGCTGACACTTGCCAGGTACCAAAAGATGAAAAGCCCCATTATCCACAACACCGACGGGGTCAATTTTGACGGAGATACGTTGTGCATCAAGAGACCTCTTCTGGGGTTTCCTGCTGTGGTCTATACAGGGAAACAAATTGATCCGATCGATCAATTACGGAAAGTTTCGAAGCAATTTACCAAGGAAACTATCCCTATGGCCTTCGGTATTGCTGATCCCGATGTGGTGAAGGTTGAGCTGAAGGTCGAAGTTGAAACGCTGCAGCTGGACAACCTCGCCAGTGATGATGGAAAAGAACATTATATAACGCTCTACAAAACCTATCGCAACTTCCCTAGTGCCTACGAGGATGCGGTAATAATTCCAATTGAATACGTTGATGAAAACGTACTGAAACTCACGGAGAAAGATAAACCGTTCACTAAAAAGGAACATAACGATACAATAGGGGTAACGAGCGGGGCAATCACATTACCGACCGCACGGAACATCCGCCTGACACTGCGAGCCGTTTGCGTAGGTGATAACTCTTACTGGGGGCATAGCAACAGCGATCCGGATTTGGATGGTCGGTATGGAAAAACAACCGTACTTAACATTCGAAGCGCTGCATTTAATGAGGAGGATATTTTTTTTGTCACCAGACCGTCGACGGTTCTGCAAGGGATATATCTGCAACCTGATCCTGTTGGGGTACGCCTGAATCCTATAACTTTTAAAGCGCTCCAGGGAACGAACGAGGGAATGCCTGATATTGTGCAGCGGTTAGCCAAGCAGCTTGATGTTGCATGCAAGGAGACGACCCTGGTGGCAAGTAACGGTGAGCGACTTCAGTTCTGGTGCAGCAACCTTGAACGGCACAGTATGGCACCGGACAACAGCAGCCTGACTTTTGCAAACAAAAAGGAACTTGCAGGGCATTGGTTTGTCTGCACAGATATTACGATCAACCGTGACTGGAGTTGGGACGGCCTGGAAACCAATAGTATAAGCGTACAGCGTCGCCGGCGCCGCGGAAGCGATTCAACCTTAATTACCGATTTGGCATACGAAACAATCGGTGAACTTGAGTTGAGGAGAATTGCGTCTTTTCAGGCAATACAACCGGGGGAAAAGGGGATAATTAACAGGCAATATACTCGAATCATTTTTATTGATTTGATTGACATGCAGCCGACAGAGGGCTTGAAGCCGGATACCGAAGAAGTTGAGTATCTGTTGCTGCCACATCTCAAAAGTGACTGGATGGGAAACAAATTTTCCGATGACAACACGTTTGAAAGTGAGAAGTTACTGCTTCCGACTACTATCAATCCAACGCAGGTCCCAAAGCTAATCGGTGCAGGAGTTGCGCTTTCACCTTACGTTCGAAACGTTCCATACTCTGTGACGGAACCAAGGAAGCGTTTTCTGTGGCTCGAATTCGACAAGGAACCTGTCGACGGACACGACGATCTTTTCTGCAGAGTGCTTGCCTATGCACCGGATCAGTTATTGAGCAATAATAATCCAGAACTTATGGATCTGCAGGAGGAAACTCCCCTACCTATTGATCCTGAGTATGTGAGGATCGTGACTCCTGAATCTGCACACGAGCATTCGGGACTGAACGCCATGCAGAAACTTGAGAAATCCATTGACAAGGAGAGGCACTTTTATCTCCTTCCCACTCCACCTGGACTCCATACTGAAAGCACTGAGTTGTTCGGGCTGTTCACCTATGAATTCCGGTATGGGCATTCGGACAGGATCTGGAGTACTGCGCAGGGAAGATTCGGCAGGCAACTGAGAGTTACGGGATTACAGCATCCTGCCCCCAATATGTATTGCATGGTAACACGGAATGAAAAAAAAATCTGCGTCAGCGCACCCTATGCCCAAACGGTATTCAATGGAAAAAATGTTACCTCCGATCCTCCGCGTACATCAATATGGTGCCTGCTGTATGCACAGGTGAAACAAGCTGACGGTTTGGATTACCGTAACATCCTGCTTGATGAAATTGAGCTGGCGCCACTGTTGCGGTCGCGCTTTGAAGCGGAATTCAAAACCAGAATACGGCTGGCAAAGAGGGAAAAGAACGAGATTCTTGTCAGAGACCTTCTGCTTGAATTCAACCAGCTTAACGCGCGAGAAAAAGAGAGTGTACTCCACGGGCACAGTTGCTGGTGTAACAAGGATGTGAATGATATGCTTGAGCTTTACGGCCTTCCACTGGACTCGCCATTAAGTGTGTTGTGCACTGAGGTGTATGGGCAGATCACCAACATCAACGAGCATGTCAATGATTTTTCGAGTGGAAAAAAGCGCAGTCTACTGCAAGAGGTCTCCAGCGTCTATGGCAGCACTTATGCCAGTCAAATGAATCGAGGTATGAGAGGAGTTAAGTATGTGACCCCTTCGCGGGAGAGTGCTGATCCCTTAAACAGTGATCTTGGGCTCTACAGGATTTTGCGCACTTCACCGCTTACTGAGGTGCCATTTGTCTGTTGTACGGATTGCGGATGACCTTATTGAAACATAAACATAAGCATCAGTTTCAGGCACAGCGCCTTCCTTTTTAAATTATTGCTTTCCATGCGCAAAAAAAACACACACAAAACATACCGCATGTATTATGCACACTATAAACACCATAAACACTATACACATAATACTACGTGAGATCCATCAAACTCTTTTCTGTTAAGTGTTTTTAGCAAAGCGATTTATACGGATATCTTTTGACCGCCGTTCAAGGCGCACAAAGAATAACACAAAATGACCCTAGAGATAATTTTCGATCTCTGGCTCATTTGGATTTTCCTGTGCCACAATTAAAGCGATTTTTTTTGCCAGATGAAAATCGCCTTTTTCTTCTGCTGCCCTGAATGCTTCAAGCCATGCATTCATGCGTATAGAAGGATCAATCAAATCAATGTTTTCCTCAATTAACTTGACTGCATCATCAAATTCCCTCTGATCTCTCAAGGAGACACTCTTTTGAATAATTTCTTCACCTTGTATGTACATTTTGACCTCCTTCCCGTTACAATAAAAACATCCCCTCACCAGAGCTTCGAAGTAGTGGTACGAAGCAGAGCTTTGGGGAGTTAATTTTTCAGCGATGAAAAAATTCGCAATTAATCGACAACGTCCTCGATAAAACTATCTTCAGCTTCAAACCAATCTTCTGTATCAGAACCATGGTTTTTTCCTTTTGATTCCCACCGGTAATAGGCATCGAGCCTAACCTGTTCCTCACGCTGTTCAGGAGTTTGTTGTGATGGTTTCTGTTCGTCTTGTTTCGTCAGAACTAAGAGTGCTGTTGACATTATGATCGGTTTTTAAACAAAATTATAAGAAAAAAACAAAGATGGAAGCCGAACGACATAAAGAAAATTGCAGTATCGTAATTCCTTATTTGACAGGGATTTCTTTCCCTGTTTTTGGTGAAGGTTTCACTTTCGGGACAACAACACAGAGAACACCGTTATCATACTTCGCCTCAATGTTTTCGGTATCAACGTTTTCTCCAACAGTAAAGCTCCTATTCAGGCATCCCCATAAACGCTCGACACGGTGATATCCTTTTTTCTTTTCCTCTTCACTTTGAACCCTTTCTGCACTGATGGACAACACATCATCTACCATTGATACCTTTATATCCTCTTTTTTTATTCCAGGCAAGTCGGCATCAATAAAAATAGCGTTGTCATCCTCACTGATATCAACCTTGAAAGACGGGGTCATCATCGAGGAAAAAAATGGTGAAACCTTTTCGTTAAAGACGTCCTCAAACATTTTCAAGGGATCTCTTTTATAAAGTGTCGTAGACATAGATACTTCTCCTCTTTTGTTGACTTTTAAAATTTAATCTACTACAGGATACTCACCATTATATACAAATATATATACATAAAGAAAAATTTTATGACTGTCATTTCCTGGATTCCGAAGCAGCAAGTCCTGAAAATTTTTTATCGTGGATCGCACGGTTATAGAAAAGAAACTCAGATCACCCATAAGAAAAGCCTTGTTAAGCGAAATATTACCGTATTATATACTCTTTCAATCTCAAATACTCTCTAATAGCATTTTAATTTGTTAGTCGAAAGAGGACAAGGAGAGCGGTATTGCGTTTCATAATTGACGATAACCTCAATTATGAAAACAAGTAATCGTATACAATAAAACTGTACGATTAAATACGGAGGAAGGAAGTACTTGGTACCGAGAAAAAAGTGCTGAGTAATGAGTAATGAGAAAAAAAGTACGAAGTAGTAAGGGATGAGGAGGGTTGGAGATGTGAACCATTTTGGGATGGGTATTGTTGAAAACATAGTGATAAAGAAAGAAAGTACTGGATAAAAAAGTACTGAGTACAGAGTGATGGATGCTGAGGAAGATTGGGATTAGGAAGAGGGGTTAATAGAACCATTTTTGAGGAGGTGGAACATGACTAATCGAGGCAAGATTGTACCTGTTTCGGATCGTGAGCTTGTAATGACGAGATTTATTAAGGCACCGAAAGAGAGTCTGTACAGAGCTTGGACTGAGCCGGAACTTCTTAAGCAGTGGTTTGCTCCATTGCCATGGGCAACGACAGTGGCCGAAATGGATGTTCGGCCAGGGGGCAGCTGTTTAATGGTTATGCGCGGTCCAGATGGGCAGGAAATCCGAGTCGGGGTGTATATCTCGATGTTATCAAGGACGAACGCCTTGTATTCACCGATGCCTACACTAAAGCATGGGAACCCTCAGAGAAGCCTTTTATGACAGTTACTGTGACTTTTGAAAGTGAAGACGGGGCAACTCGATACACTGCCAGAGCAGTACATTGGACAGTTGCTGATCGTGAGGAACATGAAAAAATGGGTTTTCATGAAGGATGGGGTAAGTGTGCAGAGCAGCTTGCCGATTTAGTGATGAAGGGATTGGAAAGAAAGGGATAAGAAAAAAAGTACGGAGTGCTGAGGTCGTATGTTAAAAACGGGGTATAAAACAAATCCCCTCCGGAATTAAATTATCAGAGGACCTAACTCTTTTAACTCAATCCGGAGGAGCTATGAAGCGCGCACTGAAAGATAATCAAGAAGCATTTGCTGGTCAAGAGTTTTATATCGGTATTGATGTACACCAGAAACAGTGGACGATCAGTGTTCAAAGCAATCAACTGCCATTGGCCAAACCGTTAACAATGGATCCATCTGCTGGATCACTATCGAGTTATCTGAAGCGGCAGTATCCCGGCGGCAAGTATTATGCGGTTTATGAAGCGGGATATAGTGGTTTTTGGCCTGCACGAGATCTGCTTACTTATGAGATTGAAACCATGGTGGTTAATCCTGCAGATATTCCGACGATGCATAAAGAGCGTTCTACTAAAACAGACAGTGTGGATAGCCGGAAACTGGCAAGATCACTGGAGAATAAAGAGTTACGGGCAATCTATATCCCTGAACGGAAGGCTGAAGAGTACCGGCTACTCAATCGGTATAGAAGCCAACTGGTACGGGATGAGACTCGAATAAAGAATCGGATTAAGGCGATACTGGCAGAATTTAATTATCGGGTTCCAGTTGATCTTGAAGGCAATCGCTGGTCGGGAGCATATTTGCGCTGGTTACAGACAAATACTTTCGAAACGCCTTATGCTCAGATAGCCTATAATGAGCGATTGGAACAATTGGCCGAAAGCCGCAAGAGACTTGCCAAAGTCTTACGTGAGTTGAAGCTGATGGCAACGCAGGAGCCATCAATAGCATCGCTGGTCAAGCTGCTGCAAAGTGTTCCTGGCGTTGGATTTTTGACGGCAATCCTGTTAGTTGTTGAACTGATTGATATGACCCGGTTCAAGCGCTTTGATGAATTGGCCTCTTATATTGGGTTAGCGCCATCGATTCATGAGTCGGATGAACGGTCGTACTCGAGAGGATTGACGAAGCGACAACATCATGAACTGCGATCGCGACTGCTTGAATCAGCCTGGATTGCTGTCCGAAAGGATCCGGTTTTGACCATGAAATTTGGTCAACTTTGCAAACGGATGAATAAGAACAAAGCTATTATAAGAATCGCTAAAATGTTGTTGAACCGGATACGAACAGTTTGGAAAACCGAAACTCCTTATGTTTATGGTGTCATAGAAGGGAACCTCTAAGAATAGACTTTTGAGATCAAGATTATCGTGCCGAATGGCACAGATCAAGATTTCAATCTTAATGATCTGGTAGAAAGTGTTCTTTGTCAATATTTGAACGTGAAATGCTCCGTTTTACTTACAACCC
>JAPLFE010000027.1 GCA_026390855.1 Chlorobiales bacterium
GTATGAACGGATAGGGGAACAGGAAACACGGAAAGCTGATGTCAGGATTATTGCTGCCACTAATTCTGAGCTTGAAACCGCTGTAAAAGAAGGCCGATTTCGTGAAGATCTTTTTTACAGGCTGAATGGGATACAGATTGAGTTGCCACCTCTTGGAGGTCGAGCGGACGATGTTCAGCAACTTGCCGAAACCATGCTGAAATTTTTTGCTGCCCAAAACCACAAAAATCTTGATGGTTTTGCTGATAATGCCATGCTTGCGCTCAGGAGCTATTTGTGGCCTGGCAATATACGGGAATTGCGCAATGTCATTGAACGGGCTGTGATTCTTAGTAAAACCGGGCTGGTAAGTGAGGAACACCTGCCTGCGAATATTTTCATTAAAGCTCAACCGGCTCGTCTTGGAGATCCCTTACCACTGGACGTCATCGAAGAAACCCATATACGCCGGATTCTTGCCTCAGCAAAATCACTGCAGGAAGCTGCAGATCTCCTCGGTATTGATCAAGCTACCCTCTGGAGGAAAAGAAAACAGTACAAAATTTAGTCTTCCCCCATTACCTTGCAAAATTCAAGGCCCATTTTGATAAGCCTTGTGTTCCGCAAGATGCCCTTTCTCACTCTTTCGCTATGTTTGGTACAATCAAGGCA
Organism: Chlorobiales bacterium; assembly: GCA_026390855.1. Taxonomy (GTDB): domain Bacteria; phylum Bacteroidota; class Chlorobiia; order Chlorobiales; family Chlorobiaceae; genus Chlorobium. The sequence continues at coordinate 652 of JAPLFE010000027.1, forward strand.
ACATGACAACCGCATGATTGAAATTCATGCAAGCGGGAGTTGCTGTTTTTATCCGGACCAGAGGGAGCATTGGACTTAAAGCGCCTCCTTTTCCCGGCAACTATCTCTCAGATGTATCATGGCGGTTAATAAAGCATTCAGGCAGTTAAAAACATTTTTTATTGGCGGAGCAAGGGATTTTACGGATCACAAGATTTTTCATCAGCTTGCGCTTTCGGCCTTTCTTGCATGGGTCGGGCTTGGGTCGGACGGGCTTTCTTCTTCCTGTTATGGTCCGGCGGAAGCATTTAAAGCACTTCAGGGTCATCCTACGCTCGGTATTTTTGTCGCTATCGGTACGGGAATCACCATTCTTATTATTGCCTCAAGTTATTCGCATATTATTGAACTCTTTCCTCATGGGGGTGGAGGATACCTGGTTGCCAGCAAACTGCTTTCACCTGAGATGGGCGTCATATCAGGCAGTGCACTTCTTATTGACTACATCCTTACCATTACCATATCAATAGCCAGCGGGGCTGACGCGATTTTCAGCTTTTTGCCCATAGGCTTTATTGGTTATAAACTCTGGTTTGCGGTTTTCGGCGTTCTGGTTCTGCTGTTACTTAACCTTCGAGGGATAAAGGAAGCGGTCATGCCGCTGGTCCCTGTTTTTCTCCTGTTTGTTTTCACCCATGCGGTTGTCATCGTCTATGCAGTGATATCCCATATGGGAAACTTTGGCGCGGTCTATCATGAAACCGGACGCGAGCTTTCCCATTCATTCCATACCCTGGGGTTGTTCGGGGTACTCTTTCTTGTTTTAAAAGCCTATAGCCTTGGTGCAGGTACCTTTACCGGAATTGAGGCGGTCAGTAACGGCCTTCCTGTCTTGCGGGAGCCTAAAGTTGCTACTGCTAAAAAAACCATGAAGTATATGGCGATCTCTCTTTCCGTAACCGTCATGGGGCTTATGCTGGCATACATTCTTTTTGATGTTCGTGACACGCCGGGCAAAACGATGAACGCTATTTTATTTGAGAGTTTGACGGCATCCTGGAGTGGGTTTTACGGTGTAGGTTTTGTCTGGGTTACCTTGTTTTCTGAAGCCGTTCTTCTTTTTATTGCAGCGCAAACTGGCTTTCTTGATGGACCACGGGTGCTGGCAAATATGGCGCTCGATAAATGGCTTCCGACCCGCTTTGCCATGTTGAGTGACAGGCTTGTAACTGAAAAGGGCATTCTCGTTATGGGTATCGCTTCTCTTGTTATGATGCTCGCCTCAAATGGATCTGTTGATTTTCTGATTGTTCTTTACAGTATCAACGTATTCATCACCTTTACACTCTCACAGCTTGGTATGGTAAAGCATTGGTGGGAGCAACGGGCTACTGAAAAGCAGTGGCTCAAAAAACTTCTGATTAACGGAATAGGCCTGACGTTAACCACCTTTATCCTGATTTCTGTACTGATTCTCAAGTTTAATGAAGGTGGATGGGTTACCATGGTGATAACGGGCGTGTTGGTTCTTGGTGCTTTTTTCATCAAAAACCATTACAACAAGACCTATGCGACCCTGAAACGTCTCGATGTTATTGTAGAAGCAGCCGTTCTAACAGGCTCGGATGTTCATGACAGCACCTCTCCCGCTCCGGTTTATGATCAGAAAGCTAAAACAGCAGCTATTCTTGTTAATGGCTTTAATGGACTTGGATTGCATACGCTGTTCAGTGTTTTTCGTCTGTTTGGAAACACCTATAAAAATTATGTCTTCGTTGAAATTGGCTCGATTGATGCTGGAAACTTCAAGGGGGCTGATGAAATAGAGAATCTTGGCAGTTTTGTCCGCAATGAAACGTCCAAGTACGTTGACTACATGAAAGATCATGGACACTATGCCGAGGCATACTTTTCTCTAGGAACTGATGTTGTTGACGAGGTCAACAAGCTTGTGCCTGCCATTCGAGAAAAGTTTCCAGACATTGTGTTTTTTGGCGGGCAGTTGGTTTTTACCAAAGAATCCATGATGGATCGCTGGCTGCACAATTACACCGTATTTGCTGTTCAACAGAACCTGTATGTCCACGGGATTCCCTTTGTGATTTTGCCGGTAAAGGTGTAATAACTTGTTTCACGCTTTCTCTGCCATATATGGATGAAGGATGCCTATGATCAGCATACGACAAAAACTATTGCTTGGGTTTGGTGGCCTGCTCCTTATTGTCGCCGCAATGGGTCTCTTGACTATCCGCCAGATTGACTCACTTGGCGGAGCAATTGATGTTATTCTCAGGCAGAACTACCGAAGTGTTCTAGCGTGCCAGGAAATGTCTGAATCCCTTGACCATATTGACAGTAGTGTTCTGTTTACCTTTACCGGGCATTATGATCAAGGAATGGAAAATATTCGGCAACATAAACTGGCATTCCTCAAGGCATTACAAGTCGAACTTGGCAATATTACCCTGCCTGGTGAACATCAGAAAGCCATACAGATAAGGGCACTGTTCACGGAATATTCCAAGGTCATCTCCCAGGTTACTGACCCGACAGTGTCGCTTTCAGAAAGACAAAACCGTTATTTTTCTGATCTCCTGCCCTTGGTTCATCGCATGAAGCTGCTTTCAAGCGAAGTGCTTGAAATGAACCAGTCCAATATGCAACGAGCAAACAATAATGCCTGGCAAATGGCTGCGTCCGCACATAACAATGTGCTTGTCGCCATCATTGCAAGTGCTTTTATAGCCCTGTTGTTCAGCTATCAGTCGCATCGATGGATTCTTATGCCGATAAAAAAGCTCATTGCCTCGGCGGAGGAAATCCGGAAGGGTAACCTTGATCTTGTTCTTGACACCACCTCAAACGATGAAATCGGAAAGCTTTCAGGGTCGTTCAACGAAATGGCTGCGACTCTGCGCAAAATCCGTAAAAGTGACAGGGAGGCTCTTGTTCGGACAAGGAAAGCCACACAGGAAGTATTCAAGGTGCTCCCTTCGCCAATAGCTGTGCTCGATAATGACGGAGAAGTTGAGGTTGCCACCGAATCTGCTGAACACTTTTTCGGATTGAAACCGGGGGTAAATGTTAGAGATTTTGGACCAGAATGGTTGCTTCGATTGTGGCAAAAAGCTCTTCGACAGGGTTCTGTAGCAGAATCTGAAGATGGCAATGGTTTTATCCAGCATTTTGCTGACAATCGGGAACTCTTTTTTCAACCAATGGCGGTACCTATTCCTGCAGGGGGAGAAAGTCATGAGCTTGCCGGAACTGCCTTGATTTTCAAGGATGTTACGAAAGAGCATGAACAACTTGAACTGAAACGAAGTGTTATTTCTACAGTATCCCATCAGTTGAGAACTCCACTGACATCATTGAGGATGTCAATCCATCTCCTGCTTGAGGAACGTATCGGTCAACTGAATGAAAAACAGGCAGACTTGCTTTTAGCCGCACGGGACGAAAGTGAGCGCCTTGTGCACATTATTGACGATCTGCTGGATATTAACCGTATTGAATCAGGAATGGCTCATTTGAACTTTCAAGCCGTTTCACCATCACTTCTTGGCATTGAAGGCATTGAGCCGTTTCTTGTCCAAGCTCAGGATCAGGGCATAACCATTGTAAATGCTATCCCGGAAGGGTTAGCGGATGTAATGGCTGATTCAGACAGCATCCGGTATGTTTTTGCCAATCTTTTGTCGAATGCCTTGAGGTTTACCTCTCCTGGTGGAACAGTGACGATAAACGCTGTGGAGGATCAGAAAAACATAAGGCTTTCCGTGGAAGATACCGGGGAGGGTATATCCTCCGAACACATGGAGCACCTTTTTGAACAGTTTTACAGGGTTCCCGGTCAGCAGCAGAAAAGCGGGATAGGGCTGGGGCTCTCCATTGTCAAAGAAATTGTTGAGGCTCATGGCGGCAAGGTTAGTGCCGAAAGCGTCCCTACAAAAGGTTCTGTTTTTCACTTCACCCTTCCCTTCCACAAAAGAAATAATCTGACAAACGTGGCTATTGCTGAATAAGGAGGATCGAAAATCGTGAACGTTTATCATTACTTGTTTCTGGGAATACTTATCTTTTTTGTTCTCGCATTAACTGCTGGTGTAATAGGTATCATATTGCATCATTGAACGCCTGGATGAAAAACTGGTTATCCCATCTTCAACAAAGGAGAACCCATGGGAAGTAACAGGAATGACAGCTTTTTACGTCTCATCCAGCGCTCGCAAAGAGGGAAGCTCAAAATTTATCTCGGTTACTCTTCAGGGGTTGGCAAAACCCTGGCGATGCTTCAGGAAGCAGAACGCCTCCATGAAAACGGTATTGATATTGTTGCAGGCTTTGTCGACGTCCATGAAAAAGAAGAGCCAAAATTCCTGCTTTCAAAGCTTGAGAGTAGCCCTCGAAAAAAACAGATTTACAGAGGTATAGAAATTACCGAAATGGATATTGACGCCATCCTGCAGCGGCAACCATCGGTTGTTCTGGTTGATGAACTTCAGCATACTAATGTACCGGGAAGCAAAAATGCCAAACGTTATGAAGATGTGGAGGAGATTCTCGCTGCTGGTATCCATGTCATCTCGACACTTAATATCCAGCATCTTGAAAGTCTCTATGAAACAGTAGAACAGGTTACCGGCATAAAGGTGAAAGACCGAGTGCCGGATCGACTTCTGTCGCAGGCAGAACAGCTTGTGAATGTGGATATTACCCCGGATGATTTACGACAGCGCCTGATTGAGGGGAAGATTTTTTTACCTGGACACTCTGGAGCTTTTTTATCAGACTTTTTCAAACCCGAAAGTCTGGAACAGCTTCGAGAGCTGACCCTTCGTGAACTTGCCTCACACATCGATTTGAAACGGCGAACCCAACTTGCTGATGAATTTCCATCGAATCCTGATCAGATAATGGTATGCCTCAGTTCAAACAGCTTGAACTGTGAGGCACTAATTCGCCATGCATCGAGAATTGCAGGACGATTGAATAAAAACTGGTATGCCGTTTATGTACAGACTCTTGCAGAGCAATCTCCCGTATTGGATAAAGGATCAAAAGACCGGGTTACTGAAACGCTCTGTCTCGCCCGCGAGCTTGGCGCAGCAGTGTTTATCTACAAAGGGGATGATCTGGTAAAAACAATTCTGCAGTTTGCCCGCGAATACCGGGTAGGACACATTATTATCGGTAATTCAGGCGGAGCACTCCCCTTCTGGCAACGCATCCAAGGGAAAAAAAGCATTGTTGAAAGATTGATAGATGAATGCAGGGATATCAGTGTAACGGTATTTGATACAAGGCAAGAGGGGGAATCAGGTTCATCACGACGTAATGATCAGCCCCTTTTCGTCAAGAAACAGATTCCCCTTTTCGATAAACTGCCGCACAATGAATGGAAAGAGATTGTCATGAATGCAAAAGTGGTTGCATTGGAAGGATTCCCTGAAAAAGAAAAAGCCTTGAAGATGCTGCTTCACGAATGCTGCATAGCACGACCCGATATCGATGAACAGGAAGCATGGAAAAGATTACTGGACAGGGAAAAACAAGGTGGAACCTATGCCGGATCAGAGATTGGCATACCCCACGCCAGACTCGAAGGCCTGAAAAAAGCCGCAGTAATTATCGGAGTACATAAAAACGGTGTGTATGACAAGGAATCCAAAAACAAAGCCCGTATTATCTTTCTTGTGCTCACCCCGATTTCAGATCCAAACGGTCACATCAAGATACTTGGAGTCATCAGCAACATGGCTTCAGATACACAGTGGCGCAATGCCATGCTTCAAGAAGCCCGTTAAACGAGGGTATCAGCGTGCAAAGGGATGGTGACCTCATTTACAATGTCTGTTCAATAGAGTTAGGTGTAACGGCCATTACTGCACGTGCCCATGCAAATATTGCTTTGACATTGCCGAGAAATTGCAAGTCAAGCTATATTTTTACTATTTGTTTGATATTGTCAAGTTATACCGTTACTTTATCGGAATAAAAGTCAAACTATAGCCTGACATTATGAATATAAAATCATTACAACTCCAGCAATTGAACAATAAAATGCTGGCTTTTGCCTCATTAAAGGAAGTCGCTATCCCGCCATCGGGATGGGTAAAAGCCATACGTACAGCTTTAGGCATTTCTATGCTACAGTTGGGGAAAAAACTATCTATCACAAAACAGGCTGTACACGATATTGAAAGGCGGGAAAAAGAGGGTTCGATTACTATTAAATCGATGATAGAGTTGGGTCGGGCATTGGATATGCGATTTGTCTATGGTTTTGTTCCAAATGATGGATCATTAGATGCTCTGATTGAAAAAAAAGCTACTGAATTGGCGTCAATCATTGTTTTACGGTCTTCAAACACGATGAAATTGGAGGATCAGGGTAATTCTGAGCTGCGTATCATGATGGCGATTAAAGAAAGAGCTGCTGTGCTAAAAAAAGAAATGCCTAAAATATTATGGGATTAGAACTTGAGTATAGAGCTGGTCAGACGCCAATAGACGACGATGAAAAAGAGGGGCTGCTTCTTCCTACCATTGCCACCAGAGCGGAATTAGACGAGTTTGAGCAGCAGAATATCGAAGATGCCGTCCAATGGACCCTCATGAGGAACTTTAAGCCGGGTGAAATATTTACCGAACACTTTGTCAGGGAGGTGCATAAACGCATGTACGGGAATGTATGGCGATGGGCAGGACTGTTCAGGCAAACCAATAAAAACATCGGAGTAGATAAATGGCAGATTGGGGCTGAATTACGGAATCTTTTGGATGACGTGTCATATTGGGTAGATCATGTTACCTTCGCTCCAGATGAGATTGCAGTGCGGTTCAAGCACCGGATCGTCAGCATCCATTGTTTTCCGAATGGGAACGGCCGGCACAGTCGATTAATGGCGGATATTATCATTGACAAAGTTTTCCGGAGACCTGTATTTAATTGGGGGGCCGATATGATTAAGGATGATGGCGAGGTAAGGAAAACCTATCTAAAGGCGCTCCGTGCGGCAGATACGGGTGAATATGGACCTCTTATTTCTTTTGTAAGATCGACTGATCAAGAACCTGGGATCTGATCGTGCTCGCCTGAAATTATGCCAACTTTAGTCGGGTAGCAGCAGCGCATTGCTACGCCACCGAACCCTAAGAACCGTGCCTGCTACTTTCACCGCACACGGCTCAAGCCTATTCAAAGGTACCTTTCGGCATCCGGTTTCAGGAAAGACAGCAGAAGCAAAAGAATGCCAATGACGACGAACCTGATGACCCCCTGCCCCTCCGCCGACTGATCGTTGATGCAACCTGTACACCGGAAGAGATGATGAAGGCATCAGAAGTGCTGTTGAGGGGAAATTTGGCTAAGGCAAACGGAGGTTTGGACTGAACCGGATTATGGCAAGGCTTACTGAATACTTCTTAAAGTTTTTCGAGTTATTCAGCAACCCCTGATTATCGGGGTACATAAAAATGGTGTGTATAGACAAAGAGTCCAAAAACAGAGCCCGGATTATCTTTCTTGCGCTCACCCCGATTTCAGATCCAAACGGTCACATCAAGATACTTGGAGTCATCAGTAACATGGCTTCAGACACACATTGGCGCAATGCCATGCTTCAACAAGCCGATTAAACGAGGGTATCAGCGTGCAAAGGGATGGTGACCTCATTTACAATGTCTGTTCTATAGAGTTAGGTGTAACGGCCATTACTGCACGTGCCCATGCAAATATTGCTTTGGTTCCCTCAAAATCAACACCTGAGGTCTCAATACTCGCACTCCCCTTAATCAAAAAGCCAGTCCCAGGGCCCATATTCCCAGCCACCTTGCGGCTACCCAGCGTAATCAACACCTGATTGTTAAAAGCAATGTTCGCTTCAGTACGGTTCATATACCCTACAGGAATCAAGATCCGTTCAGCATCAGTAATGCGTACATAGCTGTTCCATGTATTAACCATATGAGGCCCCTCCTGCCCCAACGTTGCAATCGCAACCACACCGTCATGCTTCAATACTTCCCTCAACTTCTCTGGAATCATCTGTCAACCCCTATTATGTTATATGTCTCTCAAAAAATGTAAACCTGCGGATTAAGCACCATCATTTTAAGACTTTGAGGAGAAATTGCCAAATATTGTAGTTTTGTCAGTCTTTATGTGCGGGAAAAACGCAGGATATGAGTAAGTCGGTAACCTCACTTAATGTTAATTATAGAACAAGCAAAAAAAAATCAAGCAGGAATTAGTCTCCTTTATCTTATCACTTTACGGGGAGTAAAAAGGGGTAGAAAAGAAATAATTAACTCATTCAAGAATTCAGAATCTCTCAAAATTGTCTTGAACAGGTTTTATAATCCGTACCTCGATATGACTCCATTTAGCGCAAGAAAAACTTTTTTCGGTTCAACATTTTTTATTGGAAGATTGAGAAATGCTTCTTTATAGGACTGTAGCGACATGAACCGCTTGCTATTCTCTTTCCCATCAGTCTTACTTGCACTGTTGGTTATTCCATTGAATACAATAGATTTCAACTGATCATTCACGTCCGAAACATAGAGGTCGCTTGTGATCCGAAGACTTAGTTGTGCCAGCAATTCATCGTAAATTTTATTTAAGTCTTTATCATTTAGGAAAGTCTCTGTAAATTCTTTTTTTGTTACAAAGTACCTCATCTTTTTCAGTGTAGGGATTATATTTATTTCTGGAAGATCATAATTAATGGTTAAACTTTCCGATGCAGGATCATATTGAATATCCCATTTGGTATACAAATCTTCTGGTAGATCAAACTGGTCTAATAAAGCATCGAAATAAAACTCCACAGCTTCTTTCTCACCATGTTTAAAGCTTATTTTAAGCCTTTCGATACTATCGTTGTGTTCATTTTGCAATCGAATAAACTGTTCCTTCTCTAAATCCCAAGAAACTAGGCTTGATTCAAAATCTTTTTGATTTTTTTCATTTGTAAGCCTGATTACATCTATCTTATCTAATCGATCCTGTTTTGCTTGATCTAGTCGATCCTGAGCCAAAAGAATTGCTTTTTCTCGTATAGATTTGATGAACCGACCAATCAACCAAAAAGCAGGGCGGAATTTTCTCTCATTAATTTCCGGAGGTATTGCGTCTTCCTTCATCCTTTCAGGAGGCGGTACCGAAAATACATCTTCCTTTTTAAAAGAGTTCCAATCCAATAAAATCGGTTTTTGAATAGAGTATTTTATAATTGAAGTGAGAAGCTCTCTCTGCTTTTCAGATTCCAGAGTCATATCTAACGCATGCTGTTTAGCATTAGCATTGACTAAAAGTTGTTTATGACGAACTGCCTGATTATAACGGCGAATATTATCTTTCCGA
>JAPLFE010000033.1 GCA_026390855.1 Chlorobiales bacterium
AGCCTCTATCGTCCAGCGACCTTCTCCTGAATCGGCAATGCGTCCACTGAGGTACTCAAGCTTGGGATCTTTTTGAAATGCCCGAACTGCAAGATCCATCAACCAGCCTCGAATAACTGAACCATTTGCCCAGACCTGTGAAACCTCGTCAAGGTTAAAATCATAACCACTTGATGCTAAAAGGTCAAATCCTTCGCCCATTGCCTGCATCATGCCATATTCAACTCCGTTATGGACCATTTTAGCAAAATGACCTGAACCGGACTTTCCCATATAGCCATACCCATTTTCTACACAGAGATTCTTCAAGAGCGGCTCGATAACATCGTAAGCTGCTTTATCGCCACCTACCATAATACAAGCACCGCTCCGTGCTCCTTCAAGCCCTCCGCTTGTGCCGGCATCAAGAAAATAAATACCCTTTTCATCCAGACGTGCGGCTCTTTTTACTGACTCGGTATAATGCGAGTTTCCTCCATCAATTATAATATCACCTGATTGCAAGAGAGGTATAAGAGTATCCAGTGTGGTGTCAACTGGGGCGCCGGCAGGTACCATCAACCATATCAGACGAGGCGATGGCAACGAGGCGGTAAGTGCTTGCAGAGAAGAGGAGGCAACGGCACCTTGCCCGGCAAGAGTAGCTACAAGCTCTTCAGAAATATCAAAAACAACTGTATGATGGCCACATTCAACAAGATGCTCAACCATATTGAAGCCCATTTTGCCGAGACCTACAAACCCTATGTTCATGATGTTCTCTCAAAATTATTGACAAAAAACATTCTATGCATCAACGGCTACAATCATGCAACACTCTGACTGCTTGCACCGTTCACCATTTTCTCATATCGGTCGATCACGACATTATTAATGGCCGACCAGGATTTCGTTTCAGCAAAAGCAAGTCCGTGGGCTTTCAGTTCCTGATGCCGGACCGAATTACTCATCAATTCAAGGCATTTCCCAAAAAAGTCCTCAACATCTCCTGACCGGGCAAGAAGCCCCCCTTCTGATTTTTCAACAATATCACGGCAACCTCCTTCATCCGAAACAACCACTGGCATACCGGAAGCAAGAGCTTCAAGCGCCACATTGCAAAAAGCCTCTGTAATTGATGGAAACAGAAAAATATCGCCAATTGCATATGCCTCAGACAACGCAACTCCAGTAAGGTAGCCTGGAAATAAAGCTTCCGGCATTCTGCGCTTCATTTCCGACTCCTTGGGACCGGAACCAATCATTACAAATTTTACTTTATCCGCATATCCTGATTCCATAAACCGCTTATAAACCTGCATGACAATCTCAATATCCTTGTAAAGCACAAACCTCCCTGCATAGACAAAAACAGTCTTACCGGCAGTATTCCATGCTGAACGAAGTTGGTGGGAGCGCCGGGATGGATCAAAAAGTTCCTTGTCTACACCCCTCGACCAGATTTCAACGTTATTGATGTTCTGCTGTAAAAGCTTCACGCGAACACTCTCATTAGGGGCAAACACGATATCACAGTTGTTGTAAAACCAGGTTAGATACCTCCAGAATGGTCTTTCGGCAAAGCCGAGGCGGTAATACTTGAGATAGGAAGGAAAATCAGTGTGAAAAGCTGAGGCTAAAGGTAATGACTTTTTTTTAGCATAAAGAAGAAACTCTCTGCCGACAATATCAGGTGTCGAAATATGCACAATATCGGGTGCAAAGGTATCAAGCTGTCGCTCGGTTTCGAGGGTGAAAAAACCAAGTTTATAATCGGGATACAACGGAATCGGCACAGCCAGCATTGAGTGTACCGTTAAACCGTTGTGATTATCCTGTATTGAAACATCAGGAGACCATACATTTACCTGATGGCCTTTTTTCCTGAATGAAGAGACCAGTTGTGAGATGGATTTTACCGCACCGTCCTTGTCTTTGACATAAGTCCCCGAGTATAAGGCAATCTTCATAAAGTGACTAACAATATCCGAAGAGATCGATTGAGTTTCCATACCGACGATACAATGAAAACCCTTGCGATGAATCGTCGGCAATCATGGACAAAAGGTAACATTTCCCCTTAAAAATTCATCATGACTGCCAAAATCACTTTACGGAGAGAGAGAGCTTCGCAATTTTTGGATGAACCAGTTTTTTATAATCCTCGAAGGAAAGACGCAAAAGTTCCGTATGGGCTCCGGCATTGAAAGCTATTTCATCATCAGCTTCAAGTTCTTCCGATACATAAACATCCATAGCAAAAAGGTTCCCGAACGGCGGCATAGCGCCAATTTCACAATCAGGAAACAATCCTGCAAATTCCTTCTCATTGGCGAGTTCAACGTCCCTTGTTTCAGTCAGTTCGCGTAAAAGCTCAAAGTCAAGTTGACGTGAAGCAGGCAAAATAACCATTGCCATTTTGCCGTCAATATTGACCATGACCGTTTTAGCCAGTTCTTTTCCAGGAACATGAGCTGCAGCAGCTATTTCCTGTGCTGTGTAGGCTGGTGAATGACTGACTACAAAATACCTGACTGCGTGGCTGTCAAGAAACTCCCTCAATCTTCGAATAGGCATAGCAACCTCCCTTTATTAAAACCATTTCATTACAAAATTTCGGATCTTCCAGATAAAAAAGACTCTATCCGAATATTTATAATAACGCAGACGGATTCTAACGTATCTTTCTAAAAGAAAATAGACTTATTCACCTCATTCTTTCCCAAGCGGGATGGGACTTCAGCATCAAAAAACGGAAAAAAGGGTATTTCCATAAAAAATGCCTCGATTTCATTGTGCATGTATATCAGAAATTCACAATGAAACCGACCTTTTATTACGTTAAATTACAAATTCCGAAAACAATAGCCAACGACTTTCTGGTTAACCATCTCTGCCAAAAAATATACAAAACAATATACTATTGTTCCCTTTCCGCCCATAATTTCAGTGATGGAAGAGCTGAGCGGTACCCTGCATCAAGAAGATCCCCTACCTGTCCAACATCGATCAGGTTAAAACCAGTGAGATCTGGACAAATGCACAAATCAACCGACTCGACTTGTATCGCTGTGGTATTAGTGATCGCGCTGTAGAAGGCGTTCAGCAAAAGACCAATTATATTTTCCGGCTTTTGGAAAATATGGCATGCGAGAAGATCAACACAAATGACCGATTCTGCACCGCTCTCGACCAGCGGGGAAACAGGGACGTTTTCCATCAGCATACCATCAACAAACAATAACCCAGAGTGTTCCACAGGACGAAAAATACCAGGGATGCAACTGCTTGCCATAACGGCTAACGCCACATCGCCTTTAGTAAAAACAACTTTTTTACCTGTTCCAATATCAGTAGCAACTATTGAAAGAGGTACCGAAGCATCCTCTATATTTTTATGCCCCAGCACTTCGGTAACAATACGGCCAAATTTTTTATTTGAGAGAAGGCCAAACTGAGAAAGCACAAGACCTGAAAGATCAAACCAGTCGAGACTAAATGCAATATCGCGTATCTCTTGCCAACTTTTACCAAAAGCGTAAAGTGCTGCAATAAAAGCTCCAATGCTGGTACCGCTCACCATCGATATAGGAATATCCAATTCAGTCAGTGCCTTGAGTACTCCTATATGGGCTGCACCAAGAACTGCTCCTCCTCCAAGCGCAAGACCTGTTTTTTTCATACTGATTTAGAGATAATTTCTTTGACCGATAAGGCAGAAGTTGAACCCGTTAATGGAACAAAGTAACAAGGCGTTTGAGAAAGTTAAATTTTCGGCTGCTGTAAGGCGGATAACGGAGATCGGGATCGAGATAAAGCGATCTTTTCAAAACGCTCCTTTGAAAAGAAAAAGTATCAAAACCAGCCTGGCCATGGTAGGTTCCGAATCCGCTGCTGCCATTGCCTCCAAAAGGAAGTCTGTGACAAGATGCATGGAAAAGAAGATCGTTAATACACACTCCACCAGATTGGGAGTGACGCACTACCCTCGCCTGCACCTTCGGATCTGAAGAAAAAAGATAGAGCGCAAGCGGTTTCATGCCTCTCTGGATAATGTCGAGCGCATCTCCAAGCTTCTTATAAGCTATGACTGGCAGCAAGGGGCCAAAAATCTCTGACTGCATAATTTCCGCATCCGATGTCACATCCTGAAGAATCGTTGGAGCAACATAATACCCATTGTGGTCGGTTATGCCACCGAACAATGGTGAAAAGCCATCCAGTAGTTTTTCAAACCGATGAAAGTGTTGCTCATTGATAATACGGGGGTAATCTGGACTGAGCTGGGGATCTTTACCATAAAAGTCGGTGATGGCTTCCTGGATATAGTGAAGAAGCTGAGACTCTACAATCTCATGCACCAGAACATAATCGGGCGCTATACAGGTTTGGCCTCCATTTAAAAACTTTGCCCAGACAATTCGACGCGCAGCCACTTTGATATCGACATTCTCATCAACAATACAGGGGCACTTGCCACCTAATTCAAGTGTCAATGGAGTCAGATGCTTTGCTGCAGCATGCATAATTTCCCGGCCGATTGCCTGGCTTCCTGTAAAAAAAAGATAGTCAAAACGATTTTCAAGCAGTGCTTTGGTTTTTTCAGCACCTCCTTCTATCACACAAACTGCACTTCTGTCCAGATAGCTACTGAGTCCGTCGGCAATGATTTTCGAGGTATGCGGAGCATTTTCTGAGGGTTTGACTACCGAACAGTTACCGGCAGCAATCGAGCTGATAAGGGGTGCAAGACATAGATTTAGCGGGTAGTTCCATGCGCCGATAATAAGCACTACGCCATAAGGTTCCCTGATATAATAACCTTTTCCTGGCTGGTAGATAAGAGGAATGGAAACCCGATGAGGGTTCATCCACCGTTTAAGATGCTTCAGAGCAAAGCGGATTTCCCCGCGAAGATATCCTGTTTCAGTTAAAAAAGTCTCTGCAGGGGACTTCCTGAAATCGTCATGGAGTGCCGTTGCAATATCACGTTCACACTCAATGAGAAATGAGTCAAGAGCAAGCAGCTGCGACTGACGCCACAAAAAATTGCGGGTTATGCCTCGCTCAAACGTCTCTCGCAATACTGCTAACTCAGGAAATACCTGATCTTTTTGCATAAGAGAATGTGGTGAAACATTACCCTCGAGCCTTTATCGGAAGATCCGAAGAGGGTTATATTTATGAATGTAATGAATAAAAGCGCTTAGCAGAACCAGCCCGACCTTTCAATTGCTGCTTTTTTGCGGGACAAATTCTGTTCGGTACATTAACCCATAATAAGAAACTTTATAATCCTTATCGCGCGACATATGGAATGGATCATGCAGCCGGAAACCTGGATCGCTCTTGCAACGTTGACGGCTCTTGAAATTGTTCTCGGCATCGACAATATTATCTTTCTTTCAATTCTTGTTGGGCGACTGCCAAAAAAACAGCAACCCAAGGGAAGGATTATTGGCTTAGGTCTCGCCATGATGACTAGAATCGCCCTCCTTCTTTCGATAACCTGGGTTATGGGGCTGACAGCTACCCTCTTTACCGTGTTTAATCACCATGTTTCAGGACATGATCTCATCCTGATTTCAGGAGGGCTCTTTTTGATCGCGAAAAGCACACAGGAAATTCACCAGAGCCTTGAAGGTAAAGAAGAGACGATGAAAAGTAGCTCAGCTGGAAGTTTTGCATTTACGATGCTACAGATTGCTGTTCTTGATATAGTTTTTTCACTTGACTCGGTCATTACCGCTGTCGGACTTGCAAAAAAAGTCGAAGTTATGGTGGTTGCCATTATCATTGCAATCTGCATCATGATGCTTGCGGCTAAAGCAATCAGCGATTTTGTTGACGAGCACCCAACCATTAAAATGCTCGCCTTAAGTTTTCTTATTCTTGTCGGGGTCACTCTCCTCGGCGAAAGCGCCGGGTATGAAATTCCAAGAGGGTACATCTATTTTGCCATGGCATTTTCCGTTTCTGTTGAAGTGCTGAATATTCGTCTGCGTGCAAAAACAGAGAAACCACTGCATTTGCATAATACCCTGCCTATTGACGAAGACAGCATCTGAACTGCGTTGAAACGATCTGTGAATCGCAAGATTTTTGTACCTTGAAAGTAAAATAAGGTGACCGGCAAAAGATCAACCATCATACGGCACGATCGATTATGACATTACCTGCAAAACTTTCTCCCGAAAAACTCTACAGGACCTGTAATCCCCTGGAATTCAGCTTCAATACCACTGCGGATATTGACGGACCCGTCAAAGCCACAGGTCAGGATAGGGCGTTCGAAGCAATAACTTTCAGTATGGGAATAAAGCAGAATGGTTTCAACCTGTTTGCCCTCGGACCAAACGGTACTGGCAAGCAGACTGCAATCATGCACTTCCTCAGCAACAAAGCTCCGGGAGCTGCGGTTCCTTCCGACTGGTGCTATGTCAATAACTTTGAAAAGCCCCGTCATCCAAAGGCATTAAAACTCCCAGCTGGAAAAGCAAGTTCACTTTCACGTGATATGGAACATCTGCTTGAGGCACTTTTTACCGTTATACCGGCAGCATTCAGCAGTGAAGAGTACCAGGCTCAAGAAAAAGATATCCGTGAAAAATTCCAGGAAAAGCAGGCTATTGCAATCGAGGAATTGGAAAAAAAAGGAGCTGAAAACCATATCGCGCTCATAAGAACACCTGCCGGATTTGCCTTTGCGCCGGAAAAAGAGGGAGAAGTTCTCAAGCCTGAAGAATTCATGCTGCTGAAAAAAGAAGAAAGAGACTCTATTGAGGAAAAAATTATCGCTTTGAAAACAGCGATGCAATCTATAATGGCTCAGATTCCAAAATGGCAAAGAGAAACTCAGGAAAAAATCAAGGAACTGAATCGTAACATTGCCAATTTTGCCATAAAACCTTTGATTGCTGAACTTAGAAACAGTTATGCAACCCTTGAGGAAGTCACAAGATATTTTGAAACGTTAGAAAACGACATAATAGAAAACTTCGACCAGTTCCTTGAAAAAGAAGCTGATCCAAGAGAGTTGCTCATTGGAATATCCCCTGGCAAGTTCTCACAGAGAAGCCCCATGTTTAATCGATACCGTGTCAACATCATTGTCGATAACAGCAGTACCAAGGGGGCGCCAATCGTTTATGAGGATAAGCCCGCATGCCAGAATCTGGTGGGTGACATTGAACACATTTCGCAGATGGGCACACTGGTCACTGACTTCACACTGATCAAGCAGGGTGCACTGCACAGAGCAAACGGAGGATATCTTCTTATTGATGCAAGAAGACTGATGGTAGAACCCTTTGCCTACGAAGCACTTAAAAAGGCATTGAGAACCCGACAAATCCGCATAGAATCGCTGGCCCAGATGTATAGCCTTGTGAGTACAGTATCGCTGGAACCCGAACCGATTCCGCTCGACATCAAGGTGATATTGCTCGGTGAGCGTAGCCTCTACTACCTTCTCAGCGTTTATGACCCTGACTTCTCCGAACTTTTCAAGGTCGCTGCGGATTTTGAAGACGAATTGCCAAGCGATATTGACGGAAAGTTTGCATACGCCCGCATTATCAGCTCAATTGTAAAAAAAGACAACCTGCATCATTTTGACCGACGAGCTGTAGCTCGTATTGTTGAACAAGGGAGTCGGCTTGCTGAAGATGCAACAAAACTGACTGCACATATTCAAAGCATCAGCGATCTCGTCCATGAGTCCGATTACTATGCCACTGCAGCAGCAAGGGAAATAGTGCAAGCCGAAGACGTGCAGCACGCCATTGATGCAAAAATCCTCCGATCATCGAGAATCCGCAAAAAAATCAGGGAGGCAACCCTGAGAAACTCCATCCTTATTGACACTGACTCGGAAAAAATAGGTCAGATCAATGGACTTGCCATTTATTCTCCTGGTGGACAGAGCTTTGGTCATCCTGGCAGAATAACAGCAAGAGTACGACTAGGAAAAGGAGATGTCATTGATATTGAGCGCGAAGTTGAAATGGGAGGACCTATCCATTCTAAGGGAGTAATGATTCTCTCAGGATTTCTCGGCGCAAGATTTGCCATTGATCAGCCACTTTCACTCTCGGCTTCGCTGGTATTTGAACAGTCATACAGCGGTGTAGAAGGTGACAGTGCTTCCTCCGCTGAACTTTACGCGCTGCTTTCTGCAATATCGGGCGTACCTATTGGGCAATGGTTTGCCGTCACCGGGTCGGTAAACCAGTATGGACAAGTGCAGGCAATAGGTGGGGTCAATGAAAAAATCGAAGGTTTTTTTGATCTCTGCAAAGCAAGAGGATTGACAGGAAAACAAGGTGTACTGATTCCGGTATCGAACGTCGAGAATCTCATGCTTCGCAATGATGTTGTGGATGCCGTCCGGCATGGGCTCTTTTCCATCTTCCCTGTAACTGACGTTGATGAAGGGATTGAGATTCTAACAGGTAGGCAAGCAGGCGGATTAGATAAAACCGGAAAGTATCCGCCCGACACTATTAACGGTATGGCAGTCGCGCGACTGAATGAAATGGCTGAAAAACTTAAAAAATTCACGTCATCGTCCGACAATGCAAATGAATAACCTGGCATCAGCAATATAAAAGAACCTTTTTATGCTGGAACGACACCAAAACACTCATATACGCCATATCGCTGTTGCGCTCGACTGTTCGCCACACAGCATTGCATCACTGACTGCTGCTGCGGAACTTGCCCGCCTGATGCATGCTGACCTTACCGGTATTTTTGTTGAAGACATCAATCTTCTCAGGATGGCTGAACTTCCTTTTTGCCATGAAGTTCGCATGTACTCTTCTGAAACGGAAAAGTTTGACTTTTCACGACTGGAACGCTCTCTAAAATTACAGGCGAAAGCCGCTGCTGATGCCTTGCAGCGTATTGCTGGGCAGTTTATGGTAAACTACTCGTTTAGAGTATACAGGGGAATAGTACCGGCAGAGGTTATTTTAGCAGCTCTTGATGCTGATCTGCTGGTTCTCGGCCGAAGCGGTAGATCGCCTACCTGCCGTAAAGGGCTCGGTTCAACAGCAAAAAAAGCCTTGGCAGAAGGAAAAAAACCGGTACTGTTCATACAACCGGGTTTTTCTGCAAGAGAGTGGACGATCTTAGTGCTGTATGACGGTTCAGAAGGATCAAAGCAGGCTCTTGAGGCAGCCCTCGATATGATACAACCTGGAAGTACTCTCAACGTGCTGATACTTGGTGAAACCCATGAAGAGAGTGCAAAGATGGAGCGCGAACTATCAGAAATAATAAAACTTCCCGGCAGTACTCTTGTGTACCATCACCTGCCCCTGAAAAACGAGAAATCATTGTTGCGCTATATCCGAATGATCAATTCGGGACTGCTCGTCTTGAGTGATCGGATGAAAATTTCCAGAGAAATCGTACATGGGCTTATTAATGAGATTGATTACCCGGTGCTTCTGGTATAACAAAAAAACTCTCTGGACATGATTGTGGTTACTTCACGCCAGCACCAGGCGTTCAATAAGAATAGCAGCTGACACTGATGCATTCAGTGATTCAACACCAACTTTTTTTCCACCATGCGGAATCTTGACAAGCAGATCTGCAAGCTTTTTAACCGGTTCACTGACACCATTGGCTTCGTTGCCAATGACCAACACCTGTTTTTCAGGCCATAAGCCGAACTCTCTGAAATCTTTTCCATCAAGCGATGCCGAAACAATGGAATAGCCAGAATCCTTAAGCCTCTGAAGTTCAAGGTCAAGATGTTCAACGCCGTAATGGCGGATTCCATAAATGCTGCCAGCACATGAGCGCACCGCTTTTGCATTGTACCTGTCGGCTGTACCTGAACTGCAGATCATGGCATCAGCTCCAAACCATACCGCCGTTCTCACTATTGTTCCCACATTACCCGGATCCTGTACATCATCAAGCGCAATAATAAATGATTTCGATGGTATACCACTTCCGACTTCAGGGACACTCTCAGTCGGGCTCTGTTGGCGAAAAATGCCAAAAACTCCTTGAGGTGTCGAGGTATCGGAAAGCTGCAAACACTCCCTCGGACTGATTGAAAAGACTTTTCCTTTGTAAGCTTGGGCAAAATGGTCACCCTCCGATTCTCCGTCCCTGAAAAGCAAAGCAATAAGCATATCCTCAGTGGGCAGGTTCAAACAAAGTTCCCTGACAGTCCGGAGACCTTCGGCAAGAAAAAGCCCTTCTGAGTCTCTGTACTTTTTCTGATGAAGTTTTACAAAGATCTTAAGCTTTGCTTTGCTTAAAGCAACCTTTTCAAGCGGTTTCATGAACGCGCTCCCGGTTTATTAAGCTTTGAAAAAACTGCTTTCGGGTCATGGGAAAAATCCTCAGGCATAGTACCGGTTCCCTTGGAAAGTCCTTCTTGATCAAGTTCAACAGAAAAACCTTTATCAGCGCTTTCCTGTTCACTTTCTGAGCTACTCATGTTTCTCTGGATATAAAGATCAAAGCTTTCCCTGTCCAGAGAAAAACCTGGCAGGGTTGCTCGGTTTTCCTCAATACTTTTGCCTGAATCCCGTTCTTTATCAGCCATAAGAGCGATCCGATGCATTATCTCTTCTCTGGAAACCCTGCCGAATCCAACAGTTTTTACAAGCCGGCTAAAAGAGGCTTCGTCAATTTTCTCTATCGCCTTAAGCAGTTCTCCGAGCCCTCCGTACATTTCTGCATGAACCCTGATTGCCTCATCAACTGAGTCTGCGACTGGTAATATCGATTCCTGGGCACGTACGAAATGCTCTGGAAAAGAAGGTTCCTGCAAGTTCTCTTTTCCACGACCCAGGGGCTTTGAGCCAAGAAACTCCTCATCAACCGTATACTCTTTGAGCCGATCCTGCATGATATCATTACTTTTCTCTTTTGCACGTCGCATCGAAACTGAGTCAATAACTGTTCGCTCTGTAAAAAGAAGCCGTACAATAAAAACAATACCTGTCAGCGCAGCCACAAGAATAAAACACAGAAGAATCAGTTCTAGCTTAAGGCCAAAAAACAACACGACAAGCAACTCAGCAACAATGAGACCTGAAAAAAGAACAAGTAAAAGTTTTAGAAAAAAACGTTCATTCATAATTTCGGCCTTGATTTTATTTCCATTATAAGCTGTTCAAGCTGAACAATCACAAAAAGTGGGTAACGACCGCCATATCATTTGAAGTTCAACACAGCAACCCCCTTGACTATTCACCGAATTTAAGTGTTATTATTAAATAAAATGAACTCTATAAAGCTTGGTATGCAGGAAAAACATGTTGAACTCATTGCACCTGCAGGTGACATGACATCGTTGCAAACTGCACTGAATGCTGGTGCAGATGCGGTTTACTTTGGAGCTGAAGGTTATAACATGCGTGCTGGCAGCAGCAACTTTACCATTTCTGACTTTCCTGCCCTTAAAGCACTTTGTACCAGGTTCAAGGCAAAAGGGTATCTGGCACTGAATACTATTGTCTATGACAGTGAGGTGAAAAAGATGACGCAGACCGTTTCCGCAGCTAAAACAGTAGGTTTTGATGCGGTGATATGCTCGGATATAGCGGTCATCGAAGCCTGCCGGAAAGCCGAAATGGCATTTCATATTTCGACGCAGGCATCGGTCAGCAACTACAGTGCAGTAAAGTTCTATGCCACCCTCGGCGCAAAAATGATTGTGCTTGCTCGGGAACTCTCTCTTGAACAGGTTCGCCATATTACCGGAAAAATAAAGGATGAAGGGCTTGATGTACGGATTGAGTGCTTTGTGCACGGGGCGATGTGTGTCGCAGTTTCAGGGCGATGCTTTATGTCACAAGAGGTTTTTGGACGCTCAGCTAACCGCGGCCAGTGCGTTCAGCCTTGCCGCAGGCAGTATATTATTACTGACCCAGAGGAGAATGAGGAACTGGAGATTGGTACTGATTATATAATGAGTCCTAAAGACCTTTGCACCATTGAATTTCTCGATGTTCTTATCGATGCCGGAATCAGCGGATTCAAGATCGAAGGAAGAAGTCGCAGTCCTGAATATGTCAATACAGTCACAACCGCTTACCGCAAAGCTATCGATTTCTGTACTGGTCACCGCAACGACCTAGAATTCAAGACTCGGTACAACGAACTAACTCATCGACTTAAAAAAGAACTTGCTCTGGTCTATAACCGTGGATTTTCGGAAGGCTTTTATTTCGGAAAACCCTTGGATGCATGGACACGGGAGTATGGGTCAATGGCGGAAGAAAAAAAAATCTATATCGGTGATGTCAAAAAATATTACCCGAAAGCAGAGATTGCTGAAATCCTCATGTTTGCAAAGGGTCTCAAGAGTGGCGACAAGATTTCAATTTTAGGACCAAAAACCGGTGTAGTAACCCTTATCGCTGAAAACTTTTATACGAACGATCTGCCAGCTAAAACCGCTGTAAAAGGAGATAACGTCACCATTAAAAGTACAAAAGTCAGGAAAAACGACAAGGTTTACGTGCTTGAAAAAAGGCTCTAAGAAGAAACCGGGGAACAAACTGCTCTATTTTTGTGCTTACAGAAAGGTATTGTGTACCTTCCACTAAGAATGTCTGCCTTTTATACTGGACTCTTTCTTTAGAACCAACAAGAAAGGAGTATGGCGCGATGATATACAAAATCATTTCAAAAGCGGAGTTCAAAAAATTTATAGATGCCTTGGTTCGGGATAATACCTCTTTCGGTCCCCGTCGTGTTGACACTGACTGTCGAGGAGAGAAAGTTTATCAGTTTCTGCAGGTAGCATCTTTTAACGACATTGCTTTCGACTATACCGCAACGGCATCATCGGCTAAACATTTTTTTCTTCCATTCTGCGAAGAGTTGTCGCGCTTTGTTTTTCACGATCAAGACTGGGATCAGCATATCACTTATGAGACAAACCCAATTGTTCTTATAGGCCTGAGAGCATGCGATATCAGCGCCATAAATATTCTTGACGATGTTCTGCTCAACGGTAACTTTCCTTCCCCTTATTATCTCGGAAAACGCAAAAACACTTTTGTGATCGGGATGGATCATCTTCCACTACCCGACTGCTTCTGCAAGTCAATGAACCATCACACTGTCCAGACTGGCTTTAACATTTTCTGTTCAGATATTGGTGAAGAGTATTACCTGGCTGTCAACTCCTCGAAGGCTTTCAATTTTCTTAAGGAGTTCAATACCCGAGATCCTCTTGATGAAGACAACTGCCGTCTTGTTGCAAGACGCAAACTTATTTCAAACAGTTTTCTCTCAGAAGTTGATGTAACAGGCCTTCCGAGCATTCTCGACATTGAGTTTGATTCGCCGGTTTGGGAAAAATGGGGAAACAAGTGCCTTAACTGCGGTACCTGTGCTATGGTTTGTCCCACATGTTACTGTTATGCAGTGGAGGAATCGTTTGAGACCAACCTTAAAGGTGCAACCCGCCAGAAAAGACTGTATTCCTGCAACTTGGTTAATTTTGCTGAAGTTGCCGGAGGACATAATTTCCGTCCAAAAAATGGAGATCGCCTTAAGTACCGGTATTACCATCAGCACCGGGGATTTGCCGAAAATGACAATCAGCAGATTTGTGTAGGCTGCAACCGGTGTGGAAGAGCATGCCTTACAAAAATAAATCCGAAAGATGTTATCAACGATCTCAGAATGGAAAAGGAATCATGCATGATATGCGCTTCGCCATCCCCCGACAGGACATAAACCGGGAGGATTTTGCCTCCTCCATTCCGGATTTCAACCGTAAGTCGGAAATCATGAAAACCGACAAGGGTTATAAATGCATCATCACCAATATCGTCCGCCTCACTGAACAGGAAAAGCTGTTTCGGCTCCGCATTATTGATACTCGGGAACGAAATATTTTCAGATTCAGGCCTGGTCAGTTTCTCATGCTTGAACTTCCTGGCTACGGTGATGTTCCGATTTCGATTTCAAGTTCGAATAGCAATCATGAGTTTCTAGAGCTCTGTATCCGTAAAGCTGGACATGTCACTTCTGCACTTTTCAGTGTTGTTGAGGGTACACATGTCGCCATTAGAGGACCTTTCGGATCAGCATTCCCTATGGATGAAATGACTGGCAATAATGTTCTCCTGATTGCAGGAGGGCTTGGTATTGCACCACTGCGCGCACCGCTTTTCTGGATCAATGAACATCGGGACAGGTTCTTCAATGTTCATATGCTTTATGGGGCAAAAGATCCTGAGCAACTGCTTTTCACCTATCAATTTAACGAATGGAAGATGATCAACCATATCACCCTGCATACCATTGTTGAGCACTCTACAGCAGGTTGGCAAGGAAAAACGGGGATAATCACGGATCTCTTCAACGACATTTCATTCGATCAAAAAATGACCTATGCTATTGTCTGCGGACCTCCTGTCATGTTTAAATTTGTCTGCAGCTATCTTGACAAGGCCGGTATTCCTATGAACCGGATGTTTGTTTCTCTTGAGCGAAGGATGCATTGCGGCATGGGTAAATGCTGCCGCTGCATGGTTGGATCAACCTTTACCTGCGTTGATGGACCGGTTTTCGATTACTGGTCAGTCATGAATCTTAAGGAAGCCATATAAAACCACCAGCATGAAAAAACAGGGATTTACCTTTGAAAAGCTGAAAATCGCTTCTTTCGACTTTACTTGCTGCGAAGGTTGTCAGCTACAGCTTACAAATAAGGAATCGACACTGACTGATTTTTTTGAGCTGCTTGATATTAGAACTTTCAGGGAAATCTCTTCAGAAAAGTACGACGATTACGACATTGCACTTATTGAAGGCAGCATCAGCCGACAAGATGAGGTAGAACGCCTTACGACTATACGCTCTCAGGCTAAAACTCTTATAGCATTCGGAACCTGTGCCTGCTTCGGCGGAGTCAACAGTTTGAAAAACAAATTTCCTCTTAAGGAGGTTGTCGCTGAGGTTTATCCGGATATGCCCGTCGAAACCCTCCTGGTAAGAAAGGTAAGCGATGTGGTCAAGGTTGACCTGTCCATACATGGGTGCCCTGTAAACAAAGAAGAGGTAGAACGCATCCTCGTAAACCTGGTTACCGGATCGCAGGTGTCTCTCCCGAAATATCCGGTATGCGTCGAATGTAAGGAGCTACTCAACACCTGTCTGTTCGAGCTTGGCGAAATCTGTCTTGGACCGATAACCCGTGCGGGATGCAATGCTGTGTGCACAACAGGTAAAACTCCTTGTCTCGGATGCCGGGGTCCATCAGAGGAAATCAACATGCCTGCCTTCCTTGAACTTATCAAAGAAAGAAAACTCAGCCAGAACGACTTTCAGGAAAAAATTACCTTTTATAACGCCTTTGAAGCATTCACCAGCTATGAAGCGTGACTATACTCTCGATATCCATCATTTGACCAGAGTGGAAGGGCACGCAAACATCAACATAACCGTCAAGGATGGAGAGCTTATCGATGCCCGATGGGCTATAGTTGAAACCCCAAGGTTTTTCGAGGTAATGGTTAAAGGAATGAGCGCCGAGAGAGTCCCTTTTCTGACATCAAGAATCTGCGGAATCTGCTCTATCAGCCATAGCCTTGCAAGCATCAGGGCTCTTGAACGGGCAATGAAAATTGATCCTCCTGATGCAGCAGAAAAAATCAGATGTTTGGCCATGCATGGTGAAACTCTTCAAAGCCATACCCTGCACCTTTTTTTTCTCATTATGCCTGATTTTGCAAACACGCCCAGTATACTGCCGTTGATTCACTCATACCCCGATGTTGTCAGGGCAGGACTGCAACTCAAGGAACTCGGCAATGAAATCAGTTTGGTCACAACGGGACGCTGCACTCACCCTGTGAGCCTTGTAGTCGGAGGGCTCAGCAAGGCTCCCGAAAAACAGCTGCTGTTAAAGTTGCGCACGATGATCAGGGAAAGAAAGCCTGCACTTGATACAGCTTGCGCTTTTTTCCGATCACTGACAATTCCTCTCTTTATACGTGAGACAGAATTTATCTCTCTTTTTAACGGATCAAGCTATCCATCGATTGGCGGACGCCTCATTTCAACAGATGGCGTTGATCGGGATGAGGATGACTATCTTTCGATGACAAATGAATACACAAGGGATTTTTCAACCTCAAAATTCACAAAACTCAGTCGTGCGTCATCAGTTGCCGGTGCATTGGCACGATTCAACAACAACTACGATCGGCTGCACCCTAAAGCAAAAGAGGTCGCTGCAAGTTTCGGGCTTCAGCCCGTCTCACACAACCCATTCATGAACAACATCGCCCAGCTCGTTGAGTGCGTTCATATTCTTGAAGATGCAGAAGCATTGATAAACTCGCTGCTCAATATGGAACTACGAGAGATCAAAACCAGCTACAAACTACAACAAGGTTCAGCAACCGGTGCTGTCGAGGCTCCACGAGGAATCCTGTATCACCATATGGAAACTGATAGTGAGGGAAAGGTTGTTCATGCGGACTGTGTGATCCCGACAACACAGAATAATGCCAACATATATTACGATCTACAGGCCATTACTGAACAAGCCTGTTATGCAGGAAAAAGCGACCGGGAAATAGAGAAACTCTGCGAAATGGTAGTGCGATCCTATGACCCCTGTATTTCATGCTCAGTGCACTGAACGATGAAACCAGCAGCAGACAGAAACCCATAGCGGCTTTTCTGTCTGCACAATAAATTATACCTTAAAAAAACTTGATTCAAAGAATCTCGACAAGTTCGATTTCGAAGGTGAGGTCCTGACCGGAAAGCGGATGATTTGCATCGAGCGTTACAGCTGTATCGGTAAGATCAACAACCATCACGATAGCCTGCTGGTCATCGGCAAGACCAACCTGAAGCTGTTGACCGATTTCAAGTTCCATATCAGCAGGAAAACGTTCCCGATCGACTTCTGTTACAAGCTCCTGGCTATGAGGTCCGTAAGCTTCGTCTGCAGGAATAACGGAAACTTTGATTTCTCCAGGCGCCATATCAAGTACCGCAACATCAAACCCCGGAATAACCTGCCCGCCGCCTATTGTAAACTCCAACGGTTCACGTTCAACCGAGGTGTCAAATATTGTACCATCGTCAAGCGTGCCGGTATAATGAACTTTTACTGTATCCCCTGTTTTGGCTTGAGCCATGCTTTCCTCCTTTTTGACTGATCGAAACTATTACCTTCTCTATAATCAGCGAAACTAGGTAAAAATCAATAAAAAACACATTTTTTTATGATTTATCAGGCGTTCTCATCTGTTCCATTTCCATGGTAACTTTTGGCAGCCATCCTGGATAGCTGGTTCTAATGAACTCGATTAACTGTTCGCGTACCAGACAACGCAATTCCCATAGATCTGAGGAGTTAGCTGCACTGACAAGCGCTCGCATCTCTACCGATTTTTCGCTTGTATTGGTCACATGCATCTTTGCTATCCGCTGGTCCCAGAGTGGTGTTGAAGTGACTATCCTCTCAAGCTCATGGCGGAGAGTTTCGGGTTGAATATCATAATCCATGTAGAGAAACACTGTGCCAAGAAGCTCTGACGAGGTACGGCTCCAATTCTGAAAAGGTCGATCAATAAACCAGGTAATCGGTACAATCAGGCGCCGCTGATCCCAAAGTTGAACGACAACATAGGTCAGAGTAATATCTTCTATCCTCCCCCATTCTTTTTCAACCACCACCACATCACCAATACTAATCGGCTGCGTGATAGCAATCTGGATCCCCGCTATCAAAGTTGTAAGGCTTTTTTGGGCAGCAAAACCAAGAATAACTCCGGCAATACCTGCCGAGGCAAGAATACTCAACCCAACTTGCCGAACCGTATCAAAGGTCATCAGGACACCTGATATGCCAATGAGCACAAAAATCACATTCAGGATTTTGCGGGCAAGACTGACATGCGTGGCAATTTTTCTTGCCGACTCATTTTCCTTGACTTTTGCCGAATAGTGCTGAAGAATAAACTCCTCAAACAGACGGAACAGCCGCATCATAAACCATACAATTCCGATAATGGAACTGATGAGAAGTGTGTGTTTAAGAAACTCCTTTACATCAGGAGTGATCGGCACATAATGAAGGAAAAAAGGCAGAACAATAAGGGAAACAAGTAACCTGAATGGCCAGACCATAAGCTCATAGGATACGCTGTTCACCTTGATAGAAGAGCGGATAACTTTTATGACTATCTTGAACAGAGCATTTGCCCCCACAAAAAAAACAATGGTAGACAATATAATTATCGCCGGTATCAGGTAAGTCCCCTGAAGAACATTCCAGAATCTTATGATTGTCTCCATATGCGTACCGCAATAAGCTGACCCCGGGCAGAATTGCCCGGGCTTTCTGAACTCCTATCCTTTCATGCGGTCAAATTCACTTCGGGAGCGGCTAACGCAATCCTCGATAGCCATACCGCCGAAATAATTACCAGTCAACAAAAGACTCTTTTCCTTTTTCAACAAAATATTGGTTTTTTCGAGCCACTGATGATGACCCAGTCGCAGCGACGGAACTGTATTGACCTTAGAAAAGGTATGTTCTATCTTCGAAAAACTAACACCAAGAACCTCTGTTACCCGGGTACGTTTAGTCTTGTCATCAAGACCTGGCTTGAAATGAAAAACGAAACCACGATAGTTATCGTCAGGAACTGTATCACGAGACACAACCGAAAAGAATACATCGTTAGGTGAAATAAGAGCCGCAACGGGTTTCAGTGAAATATTCTCCTTGCGGACAATGACTCCGAGAGAATCAACATCAGCGGCTTTAAGCTGACCAAGATGGCTTGATATTTCGGGCTTGATGTCGCGCAGAAGCTTTGAGGTGACCATAGAAGGTGTTGCCAATACAAGGGTTTTTGCCGAATACTCGCCTCCATTGGCAGTTCTTATCTCATACAGGTCATCAACATACTTGATTGAAGTCACTTCCTGGCTGGTAAACACATTGAGACCGCTTTGTGCGGAAATAGCCCGGGCAACACTCTGCAAACCCTCTTTAAAAGTATAGTTCTTCAGGACATCCTTTCTTTTTTCCCTGCTTTTAAACATCATATCAGCCGGGAAATCATCAGTCAGCTGCGAAGGTACGGCATTGAAAAAGTGACTTATTACTTCACGGTAGTTCTTTTCTCCTACAATTTTAGAGTAATAAGACTTTACACTTTGACCTTCTTTTTTCAGCTTGAAAATGTTTGGAGCAGAGGAAAGTAGTTCAAGGATATTGAGCTGAGAAACTATGGATTTAACTTTTCCATCTATAAACAGACTGAAAGGCACCTTCGCACGAGGGATAATTTTATCCTTAATGCCGCATGCCTCAACAATATCCAACAGGTTCTGATACGAACTGTAACAGGTATGAGCCCCGAGCTCCAACCAGAATTTTTTTCCGTTTGCATTGTAATGTGGAGATGCAAAGGATCCGCCGATTGTATCGTTTTTTTCAAGCATTGTGGTTTTCATACCAGCCTTCACACAATAAAAAGCAAGGCTGAGGCCGCTTATTCCCCCACCGATAACAACAACATCGTTTTGCATCATAACATGAAAAAGATTTTCGGTAATACGTTCAAAAAAAACAAAAGTGTCAAAGCAAAAGACAAAAAAAACAGATCTGCAGAGAACAAATCAAAAACTTCCGATGCAATTTAGCGAAATCAGTGAAGAACACCTCTGAAAAAAGTTGGTAGTAGTCGGAGACTTCCGGCAGGCTGTAAAATACTGGAATTCAGAAACTTCAAGGACTGCAGCGACAAAATATTCATTACCAGACCATGCTTGTCAGTTCTTCATTGCTCAATTTCAGCTTTCTTACCATCGTTCAGATAGTTTTGCGAATAGCGCACATAATTTTCAGGTGACTCCTCAATATTGCGACGTTCATCCTCAGTTATAGGCCTCATAACTTTTGCAGGAACTCCAGCAACCAACATCCCGGAAGGCACCGTAAAACCCTGCCTTACAAGTGACCCAGCCGCAACAATCGAATATGGTTCGACAACACAGTCGTCAAGCAGAACTGCACCCATACCAATCAACACGTAATCCTTCACCGTACAGGCATGAAGCACGGCACCATGACCTATGGTTACGCAGTTGCCGATATTCAGCGGACCGGTATCGTGCGTGACATGCAGAGTGGCATTATCCTGCACGCTGGTTTTTTCTCCGATACGGATAGGACAAACATCACCACGAATGACCGCATTGAACCAGACGCTGGAAT
Organism: Chlorobiales bacterium; assembly: GCA_026390855.1. Taxonomy (GTDB): domain Bacteria; phylum Bacteroidota; class Chlorobiia; order Chlorobiales; family Chlorobiaceae; genus Chlorobium. Next base: position 20,225 of record JAPLFE010000033.1, read on the forward strand.
GCGCGCCAATATGAACGTCACCAATAACAAATGTGCCATCAGTCATAAACACCGTTTCATGCAACTGTGGCCATACTCCCTTGTAAGGCATTATTTTTCCCATCACGATAAAATCTCTTATAAGGTTAAACAAATATTTCAGTCATTACTTTAAAAAGCGAAAAAAGGCAACACATTGCAATATCGAGAAAGGTTCATGAAGCCCGACATTAAGAACATAAAAATATTTTTTTATACTGGTAGGATTCTTTAAATTGATGTTAGAATGTAATCAACACTAAAACATGTGACCATGAGTAATATATCAGGAGTTTTTACCGGAGGGGCAGAAGCTTACGGAAAATTTTTGGAAGTTTTCATTGATGGGCACTGGTGGGTAGTCGGTGATGCTTTGGAGAATGTTGGAAAGACAACGAAACGTTTACTGAATAATGCCTATCCCTTCCTGTACGGTGGATCATCGTCTTCCTCAGGATTAAGGGGTTCTTCTCCTGAAGTGGCTGGTTATGCCAAGCCAGGTAAAGATATTGAAAGGCGCTTTAAAGATTAAGTAGAGACGACCAGTCCATCTTTCTTGACTTTGTCAAGGAGGAACAGAAATAAAAAGCGGGGCTAAAAGCCTCGTTTTTTATTTCCCGCTTTTTGACCCTCCACGCAATTATCTATAAATTGTACATTCTAACACTCGTTGAACTTCCGACACAATAGACACGGAAGCTAACAAATATTACCTTTTCAGTAACGGTATGAAAGCAATTCTGAGCTGCAGCACATTAAAAAAGGTCTACAACAAGCGTGAAGTTGTTAAAAGCTCATCCATCGAAGTCAAGCAAGGTGAAATTGTAGGACTTCTCGGCCCTAATGGTGCTGGAAAAACCACAACTTTCTATATGATTGTCGGTTTGGTGCGACCTGACGGGGGTGATGTATTCCTTGATTCGACTAATATCACCCGCCTTCCCATGTACAAGCGGGCGCGGCTTGGTATTGGTTATCTGCCCCAAGAGGCTTCAGTGTTCCGTAACTTGACGGTTGAGGATAACATCCTGAGTGTACTCGAATTCACCTCCCTTTCAAAAAAGGATAGGAAGGAAAAAACCGCTATGATGCTGGAAGACCTTAACATTACAGCAATCCGTAAAAGCATGGGCTACGCGCTTTCGGGTGGCGAACGCCGGCGCACGGAAATAGCAAGAGCCTTGGCACTCAATCCAAAATTCATCCTGCTCGACGAACCTTTTGCCGGGGTTGACCCTATTGCCGTCGAG
>JAPLFE010000109.1 GCA_026390855.1 Chlorobiales bacterium
CATTAACTGCAAATGAGCTTACTTATCCTATGACACCACAGGGTATATATCAATCAAAACAATAAAAAATCCGTCTGGATTCGCCACATCTCGCTTTCAGGTAAACCTGCAGCATCAGCAAATTCCTCCCAGTTTTTTACAGTCTGATTAATGTGTTTGATGATACCTTTGTATCCTGGCACCAGCATGCGGTCGCCCACAGCTTCAAAATCAGCGATGTTGATTTTTCGGAATTTACCATTAACCGACATCAGGTGCTGGTAGGTCCTCGTTCCATTAGGATTACAGGCATGTGTCATGTCATAGGCTGGAGCAAGGGACCACTTGCCGCTTTTATCCATCAGGAAGGAGAAATTTTTCGTGTGATCATCACAATTGCTTGCGACCACATTGAATACCATGCGTCGGTAAGCCTCTTCCAGTGCTGATACCGGAAGTTGGAGCGCCTTTATTGTCTGGAAATAGTGCATGTAATCATAGGTTGCAAGCATCTTGTAATCCAGATGCTGCAGGGCACACAGTGTCTGCATATGTATTTTATTCTCATTCTGCCGATCAAAACGACGCGTCATAAAATGAGCACGACCATTTTCTTCGAATAATCGACTCTCTGACAAAGTTATACCTGACGCCCTTGTCATAAGAGAGTACGCGTATTCAACTCTCCCATGATAATCATGGCTGCCTGGTGCTTGATTTCGTCTGACGCCATCGATTTTGAGCAGCCAATACTCAAACCCTTCAGTGGCAGGAGGTTGTCCGGATAGGATTTCTTTGGTTTGCGGGTTCCATGCAATAACTGCTTTTGCCCGGGCACCACCGGCTGAGGTTCCAACTTGAATCAAGTTCATAAACGCCGCCTCGGTTTCGCGGTCACCACCAATAATTCCAGTCAGTACAAGTCTCGAACTCTCGACAAGCTTCGATATATCAAGCGTGGTAGGCTTTAACTGACAGGGACCGCGCGCTGGCGTGAATTCCAGAGCCCCCATACCACGGTTGCCGATATATGCTAAGCGATCCAGCGAGGTAATGGAATCTTTGGAAACACCCTCTTTTCTGAGATAAGCATCAATGAGAGCATTACCAAAGTCATCAGGAATGGCATCCGCCAGCATCGCAGGCAATCGCTTATAGGTGTGTTCAGATAAAAGGGGGAAAACATGAATGGATTGGCTGATCGGCATGCAGAGAGGAGCCAGTTCAATCCCACTTGCTTGCCATTGAGGATCGTATTCAAAAACGTAAAAGCCAAGATTTAAGTCAAGAGAAACTGCACCAACTGTTCGGTTCCAGACTTTGACTTCAATAACATCAACAGGACGATACATCCTCTTATTCCTCTTTTGTGTTTCGCACCCGGTATAGTTTCTTGCGTGGAACCTCTTTTTTCCATTAGTATACCCAGGGAATGAATCGTTTGACCCGCTGAGCGTAATCTGTATACTCAGGATGGCGCTGGATGAGCCACCGTTCTTCGCGAGATGCTTTGTAGTTAAAGAATATGAAGCCAACCAGCGTCAAACAAAAATGAGAAAAGCTCATGGTGAAAAAGGTCCAGCCAAAAGCAGCAAAGAGTATACTGCTGTAAAGTGGATGCCGCACTAAAGCATACATTCCTGTGGTTACAAGCTGGTTATCCTCAACCGGATAAGGTAACGGAGTAAGATATTTTTTGATATTGTATGCACCTAATGAACCGAGGAAAAATGCCGGTATCCATGTAGCGATAAGGATCGTCCACCTGATAGCTGTCAAGTTTTTGAAAAGTCCGGTATCGAAAAAATCAGGGTAGACTGGCAGAAAGATAAAGCCGAAAAAAAGTATAAACTGGAAAATGACGAGATACTCTCCCCTTTTACCCCAAGGCAGTGTATTATTGTGTCCCGATTCTTGATCCATAGCGAGAGATTAATATTATTTCAAACAAACTGTGTGCTGCACATGTCGATTTCATCTCAATGGCTGACACCGTAAATTCACAGTTTCCTTTGAAAACAAGAGTATACGCTCTATCCGTTCCTGCTGACATAACTCTTCTGCAAAGCTTCAGCATGAGAGACTTCCATCCCATCCAAAAGCTTTTCCCGGGAACGCCGAGCCCCACTTCTGGCCTCACCCGCCATTCACCGGAAAGCCTCTTCTGCATTAATCCACGTTTTCCGGGATTTATATTTTTCAAATAATTGCTTGATAAAATCTATTTCCTGCCGAACGCGATCAATATTTGGCTGACATCTTCTCCAATGCGGCAACACTACTTTCTTGATTAGAAAGTGTAGCTGTTTTTGTTTAACTATTTTATTACGGAATCAATTCTTGTTGAACGCTTAGTGTATAATACGGGGCTTGTCCATTAAAAATTGAAAATCATGAAACTCAAGGTCGTTTTTATCGCTGTGGTGATGGCTTTATTAGCAATAAGCGGTGCAGCTATCGGTGCTGAGACCCGAACTGATGAAGCGAAAAATACAGCGCAACCATCATCTTTAAAAATTGCAGGCGGCTGGACTGATTTCACTACTGAAATAACGACAGATGAGCTCAACGTATTTAACAAAGCTATTGCAGGCCTTGTTGGTGTATCATACAAGCCTTTAGCTGTCTCGACTCAGATAGTTGCAGGAATCAATTACCGGTTTTTTTGTAATTCAAAAGTTGTTTATCCCGGAGCACATAATCGTGCCGTTCTCATACATATCTATGCACCGTTAGCTGGAGACGCTCACATCACCGCAATAAATGAGGTTACACAATAAATGATTGTTGAGTGATAAATTGCGAGAAGGTATCGTGGTTTTAATGTTTTTGCTGTTCCGAGTAAAATGCGTAGCTTTTTACCAAGAGACCCCAGCTCCGGTACAAAAAATAAAATCGCACGCGAATGGAAATCCTCTGCGAAGATTGTGAATACTTTTGCCCATTTCCTGAATACAATAACGAAATGGGACAGTGTCGAATGAAACCCCCGGCAATTGTAAAGATTCAACTGCCAGACAATCATGATGATGAATTTAAAACATTGTTTTATGAAGGCCGTTGGCCTGAAGTTGACCATAAAACATGGTGCGGAAAATTCAAACATAAAGACCATGATGATCACCTCCCTTTAAATATCTGACGCAATACCGCCATATTTACGAGTGAGCACAGGGTTTGTCAACTCAACCTCATAAAACACAAACTCCGGCACACTCCGGATTTTGTGTTCCTCTATTCCTGCCCCTATAATAGCTATTGCATAACATTTTGAAAACATAAGTTTCCTGGGGGTGTCTGATCATGGGGAGCCGAAGGCCACACTATACATATAGAGGGGAAGAGCGAGGCTTCGACACGGTAAAGATGACTGATAACTATGCAGATACCCTGCGAAAACCTGGATTGAGAACGCAAAAGGGAGTTATGTTTTTTTTCAGTAGGTTATTTTTCAGGATAGCGTTATAGTTACCCTTGTAATCAGAGCAACGTGTTAATAATAGTTCGGCTCATAAAAAATATATCTGTTACATCCCTGATCAAGCAATTCCTGAACTCCTCAAACGGTAAAATTGCTGAATTTTCCCCTATCAGATCCGCACAAAAAAGCATATAAAGCGTATAATTCCCCAAAAACGCCCAATAAGTCGGAAATTCGGAAATTTGTTAACAGCAATAATCCCTGTAAATTATATAAATAAAAACAATTATAGGGAAATGCTGAATTTGAGGAATTTGAAGGAAAATCACCTGAAATGATGCAAAAAGGGATAGATTTCTTTAAAAATGCTCAAAAAAGCGCCATTTCCTCAATTTTTCAATCCATATAATGTGACTATTGCATTTATTATATTCAGGCACTAATGTATCTTGATTTTGGAACCTTTTCTGATGGTTTCTGTGTTATGCTAACCGTTCTTGACTCTACTTGTACAAACGATAATTTTTACTGATATGTATTTTGATCCAATGTATTTTGTTTTTGCCATGCCCCCGATGGTTCTTGGTTTATGGGCTCAGTTCAAGGTAAAATCCGCTTTTAAAAAATATTCCCAGGTACGAACTCAAACTGGAATAAACGGAGCCGAAGCTGCAAGGCGCATTCTTGAGCGTGGAGGTCTTGGAAATGTAACTATAGAGACTGCCGAAGGGATGCTTTCCGATCACTACGATCCTCGAAGCAAAGCATTGCGCCTGAGTTCAGATGTATACAGCCTTCCAAGCATTGCTTCCGTCGGTGTTGCTGCTCATGAAGCAGGACACGCGCTCCAGGATAAAACCGGATATATGCCCCTGCAATTGCGTGCGATAATGGTGCCTGCTGTTTCTATCGGCAGCAATCTCGGCCCGATTTTGTTTATGGCCGGCATATTCCTTGCGGGAACTCTGGGCACAACCCTTGCGTGGGCTGGCATCATGCTGTTTGGTGCAACTGCACTTTTTGCTCTCGTGACTCTCCCTGTAGAATTCGATGCTAGCCGCAGGGCAAAAGCGCTGCTTGTTTCGCAGGGAATAGTATCCAGTGCTGAAATGAAAGGGGTTAACGCCGTGCTGGATGCGGCGGCGCTGACCTATGTTGCGGCGGCGGCTCAGGCAATTACTCAATTACTCTACTTCCTCACCGTCATGAACCGTCGAAACTCATAACCTCAAGCAAAAGGGCGCCTACAGGTGCCCTTTTGTTGTATTCTATTGTATTCTTTGTTTTCTATACGTGATTTGCTTCCCTTCATAAAGCAGCTTAAAGAAAATATTTATATTCAAGCGATGTAAAGTATCTTCGCAAATACTATTGCAATTTTGGATACCCTTCATTTTTTGTAAAGCGTTTCAAGTAATCAATCCCCTCGCCCTTGAAAAACAGTTTCAGAAAAAAACCGCTTGCGCTTCTGCTTGAAGAAGTGAAAAGCGAGCATAGGTTAAACAGAGTTCTTGGACCGGTCGCCCTGACAAGCCTCGGAGTGGGTGCCATTATAGGTACAGGGATCTTCGTCCTTATCGGTGTAGCTGCTCATGACAAAGCAGGTCCAGCAGTAAGTCTGTCGTTTGCCCTTGCGGGTCTGGCATGTATTTTTGCAGCTCTCTGTTATGCGGAGTTTGCCTCAATGGTACCTGTAGCAGGATCTGCTTACACCTATGCCTATGCAACTCTCGGCGAGCTCTTTGCCTGGATTATAGGATGGGATCTGATTTTGGAGTATGGAGTAGCTTCAGCAACGGTCGCGCACGGATGGTCACACTACT
>JAPLFE010000160.1 GCA_026390855.1 Chlorobiales bacterium
GCTGCTGAAAGCATCAAGCTCTTTCCGTTCTTCTTGTGTCAGGGTGACTTTGTACTTCTTCATATTCAATCCTCTTTTGGTTGATTATGAAGAACAATATACGATTATTGATACGTCTTTCTATATGTGACGTGACACTAGCGGGGTCTTCAATTCAACAGTCCACGAGCATTTAAGCAGACTGCTCACCCCATGCTCGAATGGCTTGTAGATGTTCATGACCTGCCCTCCTGCCGAATGAATTCTGCAAATCGCTGTTTGAATTTTGCGATTAGTTTCTGCATATCAGCACTTCTTTCCGATAAACTGTGATATCCGGCATGGTCATGTTGACCAGCTTGCACGGCCCACGCTTTGACCGCCTCCGGAGTATTTTCGAGTATGTAGAGTTTTTCAGGCTTGAACATCATCAGGCCGAATCCTCTGCCCGACATCGCTCCGATAGTCAGTGGATAAATTTCCGAATTGAAGCCGTTGAGGCCGAAGAGCAGCATTCCCAGTTCGGCATCGTCAAGATTCTGACCAACGATGTTCACCCGATAGCTCAATCCCGCAGGAGCCACCTCAAATGTATAAAGCTTGTGCGCTTCAGCGGCTCCAGTAACTGGATCGATGGCTACCGAGCGTATAAGATAGCATTGCCGCTCCTGATCCCAATCTTTGTCCTTGAAACAACTGCCATCGATCCTGGTTTTTGCCGGTGCATCCCAGCACTCTATTTTTCCTGACCATAAAGGAGTTCCGAACACTTTATCAAGCAGGCTGGCATTATCATACAATTCACCGTAAAGCTCATCCTGTTTTTTTTCATCTGTTTTTGCTTTCGAAAGAATAGTCTCATAATTCTCTTCGCAAGCTATTTTGACCGACAGGTGCCTGAAAATCTGGAACAGATAATTTCTAACCACTCCACGAAGTGCACTGCCTGGCAGGTAGGGCGAGCCAGAACAGTCTCGTGCAATCATTGAGATATCGGTACTTTCCTGCGTCTCTTCTTCACTCTTTTTTTTGCGATCGACAGGCCGGGTTTCGCCAGTGCCAATATGGGTGGGAGATGTCGCAATCAACGTTCCTTCAAGCCGTATGCGTAGATAACTCATGATCGGGTTGTTTCGGGTTATACAGGCAGTTTTCGCTTCCAGTGCCATGCCATATTAATTCTGATCTCTCCGTAGCCATTTTCCGGAACAAATGGACATTTCTTCCAGTAATCAAAGTCAGGGTCGCTTGAAATTGGATTCGTTATGTTCGAAGGGAGTGGTAAGCCGCGCTGACTGAATTCTAACAGTTTGACATTGGCCTTTTCGCGGTCGCGTATTTCCAAAACAAAAACACTTCCCGTTTCGGTCAGGACGAACGGGTAGTAGTACTCATGGAGCTTGAAGCTATTTTTTGCCTGGTAACCACCCGCAAACTTTTGTCGAGCAAAGAATTGGGTCATTTCGCAATACCCCTCAGTTACCTCATACCAAAATTTCTTGTAAACGTCATAAAGATCGGGAAAGAACCCTTGTTCATCAGAAAGTAATTTGCCGTCGAACATGAGTGCGTCTGTCTGAAGGACGACGATTGCCTTTCCGCCATCATGTTCAGGTAATACCTTTTCAAACTGTTCATTAAGAGCGTTCGGCTGAGGTTCATGAACCGAAAAGGTGAATTCAGCATCCCGTTTACCGAGATACCGCCAACCCAAGTTTATTGCCTCTAAGAATTCTTTTGCAACTCTTTTCTGATCTTCTTCATTGATTTCAGGCAGGCTGATATCGGCTATCCATTTGATTTTTTTACGGCAACATTCACTACCCGTCTCTTTCGGCTGAAAAGGAGTCAGATACTGGAAGGTGTAAAGTTTTTCGTCCTGAGCTCGCTTGGATTTTTCATGAATGGCCGTTCGCGTTTTATTGATGATTGCCGGCATAGTCCAGCCAAAATCCCGACGAGCTTTATGAGAACTTTTCCAGTTGATCTGAAAAGAGGGAATGCGCGACTGAATGTCAAGCGATGGGTTTTCGTGCAAAGCGACATCATAGATCGATTCGTCGCCTTTGACGGTTACAGCCGAAAAGGGGATGGCAAGCGGTCGGTGTGTTCGATCGAAAGCGACCGGGAAAGCATGAGAGAAACGGATTCGGGAAAAGTATTTCGCCAAGTATGGGAACCTGTTCGATACAAGCTTGTTGTCAAGATCGATGGCCGTCCAGTCTTGCACAGTTCCGCAAAGACGGTTCAAAAAGCGGGCAAGAGAGCCTTTGATCGCACTACCTGGAATGACGTTTTCCGATTCTACGAAATAGGTAGCCTTTTTGATCCCACCGATCAGGAGATCATCAACAAACTCGAAATGGATACTGAATCCCGAATACTCTCCCGAAAGTGTTCTTGCTGCAATGGATTCGCTTTTCCACAGCGTTCCAGCTGTTGAAGAGGCTTCTTCCTCTCCCGAAAAAAAACTGATGGTACCGAGCAAGATAATCGGTGTGCCAGGATCGAATATATTTTCGATCATCTGAAGACAATTTTCTTTACTGGTGCCTGTGTTGCTGTCGATCCGAACTTTCGTGAGTCGTCTTTGCCTTGCGGAAAAATCTGGCTGTTCCGATGGGCTTGAGACGGCAAAATCAGAAAAACGCAGTTTGCCTTTCAGGCGATAATCGACCGTTTTTTTTGAGTTTAGCGCATCAGTTTGACTGTCGATAGACTCTTCTGGGCCAAAACATGCGATAATCTCAAAGTTCTCAGGAAGCGCTTCATAGCGGTTCAATTCTTTGAGCGCCTCTCTCAGTTTGCCTTTGATATGGGAACCATTTACCGCAATCTGGCCATCAGACCGCCGGATGAACAATTTATTGAGACTTCGGGCGGCATCACCTCCACCTCCCGAAATAAAAGGTGCCCGAACGGTCAGTTCGACCTGCAATTCATAAAGAGTGTTCATATCGCCTTTTTTCCGATGAGATTCCACAAATCGCCAATGATCAGCCATCGCTCATTCCGTTCACCAATGAGTTCGTTGATCGCGTTTTCAAGGGCTGGTCTCGCTGAACTTTCCGCCATTTTCACCGCCCTTGAAACATCTTCGTGGATGGGCGAACCCCTCTGAAGGGCTTCCACGATATCATAAACCTTATTTTTAGGGAATGATCTGATGACAGTCATCATGGTGTTGTGCATCATTCCGATTTCATGTAGGTTGAAAGTGAAATCTTTTACGGTTGCCGGTGCATGATAGGAGTTGATAAAGGATTCGATATCCCGTTCTATCAAGTCGAATGATGAAATATTGAAGTAAACAAGACGGTTGTCGCTGATGCTGAAATCTTCAGGGTTGTCGGATAACTGTTGTTTCGCGAGAGAGCAGAGCTGATCGGCATACCGACGAATCTGAAGGATCGGCAAATTATGGCGGCAGAAAACCACGCCAGCGGAATAAGTTAGATTGAACTGCTTTCCAGCTTCGGTGCAGAATGGTGTTTTCGTAGCTTCTTCAAAAAAGATTTTCAGGGTTTTCCATACCTGAGAGGCAGGCACCATCAGTTCGATCTCATCTCCGCCCCAAAGTAATGTTTCAAGGCGAAGCGGAGTTGTTTGATTTGTGTGCCTTTCTTGCTCTATGGCACATTCGATAATTTTCCTGAGAGCTTTCTTCTGGATTCCCTGAACTACCCTGTCAAACTGTTGGTAATCCTCTTTGTTTTTGCATTCGTCGCGGATATTGCCAAAACGGTTTCCATCAAAATGGATCAGGGCAATATCTTCGTTTTGGGCGAGACTGTTCAGATCATTGGTGAACTCAATGTCAGGTAATTCACCATCGAAACATTGCTTGTATAACGTTTTTCTGAAATACTTTCCGTGATCACGTCTGATGTAAACAGACTTTGATGCTTTTTTATCTTTGACTTTCAGTGGTTTAAACCAAGGGCGCACGCCTCCAAAACCGCACTCTTCATCCGTTTCAACATATGCAGGAAAAGAGAATGAAGGTGTCCGATACTGTTGCCAAGCGCATTCGACAATCAGTCTTTTGTTGAGATTCGCCAAGCATTCACCTGTTTTCTTTGTAGTGGTTAAAACGATGAAAGTGGCAAAATGACAGTATGGCTCGCCTTGAAGGTAGTTCAGGACAGCTTTTTTAATTGCGTTAGTTTCCATTTCGTCACTTGCAGCAATCCGGTAAAGACCAGTACTTGCCCCTACGCTAACACCTTCCAGATTCGCGAACAAATCGGTAATTTTCTTTACTGCTTCCAACAGAAGTGAGCTTCCACCTCGGATGGTGCTTATATCGTTAGTGTCGAAAACCGAATGATCGAGATTGACCGCTTCAATTCTGAGATACCATTCTTGAGATTGGTTATCCATCGTCAAAAAAGATTACGGATTTTGCGTACCTGAGCTATGAAGCTCTGGACGGGGCCGATGGTAAAAAGAAAGGGGTACTGCGTACTTGTCATAACGACGGCATCAAGGTATACTTTAGTGTAGCAAAGCGACTACATACAGGAACTTTGAGGGGGCTTATACCGGCAACCCGACAAAGCTTTGTTGTGAGAGTTCGGTCAGAGGGATGTGTTCGTGCGTTATGTCAGGGGATAGTCAAGAAGTCAATGCGTGATCATACTTTATATGTACTCATTTTTTTTCAATAGTCAAATGCTAAAGCGAACTATGAGAGTAAATCAGCAGGAGTGGTTTTGCAATTCCATTATCATGCAACGGAAACGTGAAGAATGTAATTCTTCCGAACGACAACAAAAATCAATTCGTGTTCAAATATGCTGCAAGTGCAATAATAGTAGCTAGTAATGCCACCACTACCCCGGAAATAGCAATAAATGATTTTCTGCGCTCAATTCTGATTTTTTTGTTCAGCTCTTCTCTGGCCGAATCAAGCTTTTTAATAATTTCCCTTAACTCAAGATGATATTGCTTGCAAGCGACATAATGCTCGTCTTTAGTTTCTTTATCAATTGACTGGAAAAAATCCAATATGCCGGCAACCCTGAAATGTAGTTGACTATAGTCGGGAAGTACTTCAGAAATAACAACAGTACCATAGTCCTCCTTGAAGGAACGGAACTCCTTTAAATTATAAAGGATACTGGCTTCATAGGCATCATAAATCGCTCGTTTGCAATGACCAACTGCACGATTCAGTTCATCAGTCAGATCAGTGTTTTCCAGATAATTAGATACATGATACCCTGCATACCGCAACTCATTTACAGCAGGCATGGTCAGCTCAGTATGAATGTATTCAATTTCTTTTACTGCTTTTTCAGCTTTTTTAAACCAGAGATGAAACTCTGACTGTATGAGAAGGGAAAATGATTTATCATCGGAAAGGGACATACATAAAAGGCTTATTTTACAGCAAAGTCTTTTTTCAGGCGCTCAATATCTTCTTCAGTAACATAGTGACCAAGCTGTAAAAGAACATTACCATTCGATGTCTGCCGTACCGCCTCTTTACGATGTTTCTTTTTTTGATCTTCACCATGCCGGGGCATAGGGGGAATATGAAAAATTGAAAATATACCCAAAGCTTTCTTTCGAGCAGTACTCGTTTTTTCTTTCATGATAAAAACAAAAGCGTTTGTTTTCTTATATAGACTCTCTCCTTAATAGTAGCGATTTTATCGACAAACTCAACCAAAAAAACATAATAAATAAGTAATATTGGAAGGGTAATCATTTTTTTTTGATCGATCAACCCTTCAAGCCGGGATACATCAAACTGATCAATTTCACTACTGCTACAAGGAATAAGCAGATTTTCTTCTTGATTTAAGGCTTGAATTCTATTCAGCTCTTCAAGAAATGAGGAGGTATGCAAATAACTTAACGCAAAGCGGTTGTGTTTGTTGTTCATAGGAATTATTCCCAAGCGGCCAAGCAATTCTGCTCTGGTAAGCTCGATATGGCGCAGGTGTACAAGCAGTAGTAAAATCTGACGTTTTGAAACATTCTCCATGAGAATAACCTTTATAGGGGTTCATTCTCTCTTGTTCCCGCGTAGTTTGCGGGCTGTTTGCTTTTGCTGCAGCCATGCAAAAAAAGCATAAAAAGCACCGATCACGCTCAGCATATCTGCAAAACCAAACCATCCGCGGAATCTGCTCTTCAGCTTTCAGAAAGTGCCCTTGCCGAACTGAAACTACAGCTCAACAACGATAAAACCCAGATAACAACCTTCGCTGAAGGGTTCAAATACCTCGGCTACCTCTTTATCCGCTCGCTGATACTGCCCACAAAAATGCATCCGGAAGAGTGGTACGACAAGCTCGGAACACTGAAACTCCGCAAAGCTCCGAAAAATCTGCTTCACCCCAAAGAAAGCAATGAGCTGGACGAATATGAGCTTGAAACCGGTGATCACGATACGATAAAAGTGACAAAAGAAACTCTCCTTCAAACAGAGTTTGGCGAAAAACTGCTGAAGAGCCTTGAAAAACAGCAGATTGATGTTAACAAGTTCCTTGAAAAAACTGCAAAGGAAGATCACCTGCGCCAAAAAGAAAAACATGAAGCACTCAACAAGCTCTACTCCCCACTGCTCAACACGCTCTATCTTCAGGAGCAAGGAAGTACACTGCGCAAAGACGGAGAACGGTTCAGTGTGGAAAAACAAGGACAGCAACTTAACGACATCATTATCCGTCGAGTAGAACAGATTCTTGTACTCGGGAATATCACGCTCACTACTCCATCCATGCAATACTGCATGAGAAACAATATTCCTGTAACCTTTATTTCTCAGCACGGCAGCTACTTCGGCAGACTCGAAGCCACCACAACCGACAACTCTGCAATTGAACGCTTTCAGTTTCTCCGCTCGCTCGACGAACCCTTTGCCTTCGACATCGCCAGCCGAATTGTTGATGCGAAAATCAGAAACTCACGCACCATGATCCAAAAACGCAGAGCAATGGCATGGGAAAGCAACGGAGAATTGAAAGAGAAATTCGACAACTCCCTCTCCCTCATGACATCGCTTGCTGAACACACCAAAACCTGCGAAAACATGGAAGCACTCAGAGGACTCGAAGGGAAAACCGCAGCACTCTACTTTGAACTTTACGGGCTCCTCTTCAAAAAAGAGCTCCCTTTTTACACCAGTTCATTCCGCCGGGTACGCCGTCCTCCTACCGATCCGGTAAACAGCCTGCTCAGCTTTGGCTATACCCTGCTGCACAACAATATTTTCTCGATGGTACGCATGAAAGGGTTGAATCCCTATATCGGCTTTTTGCACGCTGAAGACAAAGGTAACCCGGCACTGATTAACGACCTTGTTGAAGAGTTCAGAACTATTATTGATTCAATGACACTCTATACACTCAACAAAGGAGTTTTACGGAACAAGGATTTTTATTATCGTAAAGACAAAACAGGATGCTTTCTTACTGATGAAGCACGAAAAAAATTTCTTGAACTGTTTGAACAGCGCATGTGGGAAGAATCACGTGACCCGCTGAGCGGCAAAACAATGAATATCCGACGGCATATTGAATCGCAGGTGGTCAAAATCAGCGAAGTACTTGCCGGAACAAGAACTCTCTATGAACCATACCGGACGGAATGGTAAAACCTGAGGATTATTTCAGATACTTCGCGAAATCAGTCAAGTTAATGGTTATCCTATTATTTGATAATGAATTATAGAAATTCACAAAAGCCATTATCCTCTGGTAGTTGCATAACTTGCGATTATTCGATAACATACAGTTATTCAAACCTGTAAAATTATGTACCATGTCCTTTGACATTACTGAAAAATATCGATCCTCCGGTTTTTGCGCCAGCAACACTTACCACGCGCATGTTTCCAGAGGTAGACTTCATATCTAATTGCACTCATAGAGTATTGCGACTTTTCATGTATTTTAAAGAACATTGCAAGAATTATCAACTTCATATCTAATTGCACTCATAGAGTATTGCGACTTTAGTCATAACAAAACATTAATTCTAATCTATATTTAAACTTCATATCTAATTGCACTCATAGAGTATTGCGACACCTCAATGAGCCTTTTAATCAATTGCTCAACTGTGGTCTTCATATCTAATTGCACTCATAGAGTATTGCGACTTTTTGTCAAAGCTGAGACGCTTGAATGTGCTTAACTTCATATCTAATTGCACTCATAGAGTATTGCGACGAATCAACA
>JAPLFE010000044.1 GCA_026390855.1 Chlorobiales bacterium
GACGCTTGCTGGATGTTCAGCATCGGTTCATGGCGATGTTAAGGGGGTGAATAACCCGGAAAGCAACGCCAGGTACGTTGCAAGCCATACTGCATCAGGCCAGACGGTCAATAAATGACAGATCACTTGACAACAACTTAACAGGAGTGTAATGATGAAAAAAAATATTTGGGTGGCTTTAGGCATTGCCGGGATTCTTTTCGGAACTCCACTTGCCGGGACCCAGGAAGCAAGCGCTGGTGTCGGGGTAAATATCCGTCTGGGAGGAAGAAGGCATCACCACCATCATAATCGCCATTGGCATAGACGGTACCGTCATTCAGGAGTGTCAGCCACAGCTACCGATTTGAAGCAGGTATAACTTTTCAGTAGATGCGTTTCCGCCATGAACAGTGCTCAGAGAGAGTTTGCCTTGCGGTTAAACTCTCCCTTGGCTTGTCGGGATTGGAAAGGCAAAAGGGTTACAAAAAAATATAGATTGTAAAGCGCAAGTATAAATACCATAAAAAGCCCTCATAAAACAACTTTTATCTCAAAATGAGTTGTGGCTTATTACAGAATGGTGTATCGACATCATCCCTCACTCGCGTTGAAAGGCACCCATCCCAAAGCAGAACATTGAGAAGGTGGCCTTCTGCAATGCCAATACCGCTGGTGTTGACTACTGTTCACTGGATATGTAAAGTCATGATGATTATTGGTGCTTTTCTGTTTTTAAATCCGGCAAATACTTATTCAACGATTATACTCCCTGAAACTGTCATTGTTCCTGACCCTCTTGTTGCAGAAAAGGCAAGGCTCATCGACGGAGAGGTGATTATTGCTCTTTCTGAGCTGCCGGACGATGCCGTTCGAATAAAAGGGCAAATTTATATTGTTGCACCTCCCCAAAAAATCTGGGAAGTTTTGATTGATTACAACAATCATAAAAATTTTATACCGAATGTCGTTGACAGCGGATTCATTTCGGACATGGGGAATGAAAAAGTTGTGTTCGAGAAAGGAGTTATCAGGATGTTTATATTCCAGAAAAAAGTTTCGGTACAGATGAAAGTATGGGGGGAGGAATTCAAGCACCTTTATTTCAAGCAGATAGCCGGAGATTTCAAAATCTATCAGGGAGAATGGGTGCTTGTATCTTACCCAAAAGGACAAGGAACTTTTCTTACCTACAATGCTGATGTAAAACCGAATTTTTTAGCTTCGGCTCTTTTGGTTAAAAGTATTCAGAAACGTGATTGTCCTTTAGTGCTCACTGCTATAAAAAAACAGGCTGAAGCCTCTATCATTATTACCCCAAAACAAACTGTTCCCGAAAAAGAGTAGTCAAGAAGTCAAGGCGTCTGGTAATGTTTCCCGTTACTTTGTCACGACAGACAAAAAAGGCTGCATTGCCACGCCCTTTTACCTTGAGCAATACATGACAATAATGTACTATAGTTGGTTAATAAAAACACTCATATATTAAATAATTAAGGTTTATTTTTAATTTTAACTTAATAATTAATTATACTATTACTATTATCAACGGATAGTCAAAAGAATGCAAGCTATGCGAGTCAACAGTCCGAATGATAAAAAACTTTGAGTAACCAAATAGCATTTTGGATTTCGACGTTAAAAGCTTTTTTTATTGGCTATCGAAATAGCCACAATGTTATAACGGTCTATAAAAAATGATACTCTATCAATTACCTGATAATGCTCTTGAGCAGTTTATGGATGAGGATATGCCTTATGGGGATTTAACCACATCGCTACTTGGAATTGGTGCTCAGCAGGGTGAAATAACTTTTACAAGCCGTGACAGAACTGTGTTGTGCTGTACTGAGGAGGCATCCCGTGTGTTTGAGCGATACGGGGCGACAGTGACCGGTTGCCTGAAGAGTGGCGGAACGGTTGAAGCCGGGGTTACCATACTCACTGCGAAAGGAAGTGCTGGCAGCCTTCATGCAGGATGGAAAGTTGCCCTGAACCTGCTGGAATATGCATCGGGTATTGCTACCAGAACCCGAGCTATCGTCAACAGTGCGCGAGAGGTTAATGCTGACATTACTGTTTTGACAACCAGGAAGTCGTTCCCTGGAACAAAAAAAGTTGCCCTCAAGGCTATTATGGCTGGCGGTGCTTTGCCGCACCGGATTGGTTTGTCGGATTCAATCCTTGTTTTCAAGCAGCATACGGAATTTATCGGTGGACTTGAAAGCTTTCTTGATACTGTTGCCGCGCTTAAAACTAAAGCGCAGGAACATAAAATTATTGTTGAGGCAGAGAGTGCAGACGAAGCATTAAAAATTGCAGCTGCAGGTGTTGACATCGTACAGGTGGACAAACTTTCGCCCGACACGTTGTCGATGCTGGTTCAGCGGATTCGACACATAAGACCTGACATTAAAATTTCGGCTGCGGGTGGCATTAATGCGGATAATGCTGCTGCTTATGCTGAAACCGGGGTAGATATACTTGTCCTGTCGTCTGTCTATTTCGGAAAACCTGCAGATATCGGTGTCGTTATTCATCCTTTAACTCAAAAAAAATAACCATGGTCAGAACTCTGAAAAAAATCATCATCTTCGGTTTTGCAGCACTGCTCACCATGAGTGTAACGGCTCATGCCGGTGGACTGAACCTCTCGGTGGCAGCCAGCCTGAAAGAGGTGATCAATGAACTTAGTGCCAGCTACACAGCAAAACATCCCGACATTGTTTTTGTGAAAAATTTCGGTGGGTCTGGTGTTCTTGCTGGACAAATTGAAAATGGTGCCCCTGCTGACCTTTTTATTTCAGCAAACACGGAGTGGGTTGAATATCTAAAAGGAAAAAAGCTTATCGATGGAGGTACCGAGCAGAACTTTGCCTACAACTCACTGGTATTTGCAGGAACAACGTCGAAAAAAGTGTCGTCGATGGGTGACCTTTCCAAGCTGGAAAAGATTGCTCTTGGAAGTCCGAAAAGCGTGCCGGCAGGTGAGTATGCCATGGCTGCCATGACTAAGGCTGGTATTGCTGCAAAGCTTGCCAACAAGTTTATCATGGCCAAAGATGTCCGCGAATGTCTTATGTATGCAGAACTTGGAGAGGTTGATGGTGCTTTTGTTTACCGTACCGATGCATTGCAGGCAAAAAAAGCAAAAGTGCTGTTTGCTGTGCCGCAGGAACTCTACCCGCGTGTAGTTTATCCTGCTGCATTGACACTGAAAGGCTCACAAAACGATGAAGCAAAAGCTTTCCTCGTTTATCTTCAGGGTACTGAAGCAAAATCAGTTCTCAAAAAATTCGGTTTTGCACTGAAATAAACTATTAGAGAAGAACTGGTGATATCATGATCCTTACGCCGGAAGATATAACTGCCATAGGGCTCTCGCTGAGAGTGGCCATTACGGCAACGGCCATTTCGCTGCCGTTCGGTTTTGCTACGGGCTGGCTGATCGTTTTTAAAACGTTCAAGGGAAAGGTATTGCTTGAAGTTCTTATTAATCTTCCACTTACCCTCCCTCCGGTGGTTATAGGGTATTTTTTACTGCTGATGCTCGGTAAAAACGGCTGGCTCGGGCAGTTTTTGAGCTCCTGGGGAATATCTGTAATTTTTACCTGGAAAGCCGCCGTTATTGCTTCAGCAGTTGTAGGGTTTCCGCTGCTGGTGCGTTCAATCCGTCTTGGAATGGAGTCGATCGACCAGCAGCTTATCGAGGCATCGCGAAGCCTTGGGGCCTCTTGGTATGACTCGCTCGCAACGATCGTTTTGCCTTTGTCACTGAGAGGAATTTTTGCTGGATCGTCATTGATGTTTGCCAGAAGTCTGGGAGAGTTTGGAGCGACCATCATTGTCGCAGGCAATATTCCCGGGGTAACACAAACGATCCCACTGGCAATTTATGATTATGCAAGTTCACCTTCAAGCAGTACCATGGCCCTTTCACTATGCCTTGTGTCTGTTGTTATTTCCGTTGTGGTGCTTTTTCTGCATGAAATGCTTGGAAAACAACTCGACAGGAGCCGTGGATTATGAAGCTGCGCATTGAAGCAGAAAAAATAATGGGCGATTTTTCTCTGCGGGTTAACATCGATGTGGAAGGAGAAAGAATCGGCATTTTTGGTGAATCGGGAAGTGGAAAATCAACGCTTGTGCATCTTATTTCAGGAATGCTTCAGCCGGATAAAGGTGAAATTTTTCTTGATGATGATTGCCTGTTCAGCAGCAGAAAAGGATTTTCTGTTTCGCCTGAAAAACGGCGGATTGCCATTGTTTTTCAGCAGGCTATGCTTTTTCCGCATCTCAGCGTCAAAAAAAACCTTTTGTATGGGTATAACCGATGTTCGGAAGAAAACAAACGCATTAAACCCGAAGCAATTATTAATATTCTGAAGCTGCAGCCACTCATGCAGCGGGGGATAAAACATCTTTCTG
This sequence comes from Chlorobiales bacterium, assembly GCA_026390855.1. GTDB lineage: Bacteria > Bacteroidota > Chlorobiia > Chlorobiales > Chlorobiaceae > Chlorobium. Next base: position 4,408 of record JAPLFE010000044.1, read on the forward strand.
GCGGAGAAAAACAACGTGTCGCACTTGGACGGGCTGTGCTTGCAAATCCTCGCCTTCTTATTATGGATGAGCCGCTTTCAGCTCTTGATGATACACTCCGTTTCCAGATTATTCCTTATCTCAGAAGTGTGGGCGAAGAGCTCAAAATCCCCTACCTGTTCGAGCGGACGCTTGTAGTAAGCAATGGCCAAATTGTGGAAGAAACAACTCCCGAACAGCTTGCCCGCAACAGAATGGCGCAAAGCCAGAATGGTTACCTTAATCTGCTGCGGCTTGCTGATCCTATCAATCAGAATGGATTATTTGCCTATCAATGGGGAAACAATACCCTGCTGATTTCGGATGGAAAGCTTCACAGTGAATCGCTTTTTGAACTTTCGTCACGCGAAATAATCCTTTTCAAAAAGCACCCGGAAGCAATCAGTGCCCGTAACCTTCTGGAGTGTACCGTTACAGAAATGTTTAATTCAGATGGAAGAATCGGCATTGTGCTTTCTACAGAGGGTAAAAAACTTGTTGCAGAAATTGTTCGCTCGGCTGCCGAAGAACTGAGTATCACAACAGGATCAATACTTTTTGCAGCAATCAAAGCCTCTTCGTTCAGAAGACTTGGCTGAGGTTTTTTGACAAAAAATACTTCAGTCAACTTTTTATCCTACATTACTGTTTAATAACCGATTACCTTAAAAGAGATTAAACTTTATAGCCATGAAATCTTCTGGCAAAAAAGTATGCTTCATGACTGGCGCGTCGGGTGTACTTGGGAGTGAAATTGCGCTTTCGGTTGCAGGCCAAGGGTATACTGTTTTTTTTACCTATCACTCTTCGGAAGAGAAAGCAGCAGAAACTCTTGAAAAAATACGATGGATTAGCCCTGAGTCTCAGATGGTGCGTTGTGATGTATCGAAAGTCAGCGATATCGGTAGCGCCTTTGCGGCATTCCGCAAGCAGTTTAACCGCCTTGACCTCCTGATAGCAAGCGCATCAAATTTTTACAGCACTCCCTTGCCTGAGGTTACTGAAAAAGAGTGGGACGATTTAGTTGATACCAATTTGAAGGGAACATTTTTTACTCTGCAGGAAGCAGTAAAGATTATGCAGAAACAGTCTTTCATATCACGAATCATTACCATGACTGATATTTCCGCTAATCTTATCTGGCGAAACTTTGCTCCTTATACTGTCGCTAAGTCGGGAATACAGCACTTGACCAAAATTTTTGCGAAAACATTTGCCCCCGGTATTCTTGTCAATTCTATTGCGCCAGGGACGGTTACTATAAATCCTGCAAAAGAGATGGACAGCGAGGAGCAGATGATTAAAAAAATACCTCTGCAGCGCCTTGGCGACCCTCTTGATATCATCAAAACGATCACCTTTCTTCTTGAAAGCGACTATATTACTGGTCAGATTATTGCTGTTGACGGTGGTCGGCTTCTTCAGTAAGAGAGGGTAATAAAAAAGAACATATTGTTTTTATATATTCTTAGAGACTGATTTAAAGAAACATATCATTAGCTTTGGAGTTATTATGGAACAGGAAGTCCCGGTTGTCATCCACGAGCATAAATCTATGGATCCTGCAGAAAAACCTTATAGCGAAAGCCTTTTTCCTGATAAAATAAAGGAGATTGGTGACACTCTTTCAGAAGCTTATTCGAGCTTTAAAGAAAGCGAGGCCTATGATCTGCTGGCAGAAAGTGCAACCAATGTTAAGGAGTACATCAAGAAAAACCCTGCTCAGGGATTGCTCTTTGCATTAGGGGCAGGTGCCTTGTTTGGGCTTTTGCTGAGAAAAAAGTGATAACCGGCATTTATTTAAAGACCTTATGATGAATCGCCCAGAGGAAAAGGTTCCGGCTTCAGCTTCAGTAAAACGCAAACGATCCGGGATTCATAAACTCCTTGATGATACGGCAACGTCAACCTATGAAGACGTCGTATCTATCATAGAGGCAAAGATTGAACTTCTTAAAATCGAACTTACCGAGAAGATTTCGCTTGTTGCTGCACTTGTGATTCTTGGCGTCATCCTGATTATTGGGATTGCTTACCTTATCACGACCTTTGCGTTACTTACAGGGGAGCTCTTAGGTCATCTTTTTCTGGGTTATCTGCTTGTAAGCCTTATTTTTATTTCTTGCTTTGTGTTTTTTACGAAATTCAGGCCTTTACTCCTGAAAGATATGCTACAAAAAATATTTTTATCGCTCTATGACTACAAAAAGTGAGACGTTAAGCGGCATTCAGGCGAGGATAGAAGAGCTGCAGAGCACCATTACTGAAAAAGAAGAACAGATCAAGACCAGAGCTATGAATCTTAAAGATGACTTGAAAGCCGAATTTTCGCCTGACGAAATTGTAAAAAAATATCCTTTACAGGCCGTGGGGATGACTTTTGTTACGGGTATGCTGATCGCAAGAACATTAAAAGGTCTCAAAAGTCCGTCCTCAACGGCAAAGCCTGAACATGCATCATCACTATCACAGAATAACAGTGCGCTTTATAATATAGGGATTGATATTTTGCGTTCAGCAAAGGATATGGGATTCAAATACCTTCAGCGGTATATAGACAGCAAACTCAAATAATCCCTTGCTGCTCTCCTTCTTATTGCCTTCGTATAATACATATGAAGGCTGGATCAAGATGCCCCCGTTCAATACTTCCAGATGACAGCCTGACTTTTATTGCAGAAATCCGTACTTTACCGGTGCAAGGTAAATCGGGTCTGTTCTAGTGTTGGACTGCTCTACTCATTCATTAAGAGCATATCTCAAAGCAGGCATGGTTGTTTTGTACCGAATGGTGCTCGGTAGTCAATGAGAACTGCACTATGGCTTCAAGTAATTGAGGATTTTCGGGCTCTGAGAACATTGATTATTCCCTGTGATCTTATCGGGGAGTGAATATTTTCAGGGAGCTCTCAACCAGTTTAATTTTTGGGCATTACACCCCGACTATGACCATCAAGAATAACCCGGCAGTAGTTCAGAATAAAGAACACTTTTATGTCAATCGAAATGCCCGAAAACTTTTTCACCTGACTGACCCTGAATTCCTCTCTTTACCCGCTACTGGTCAGGAAAGTTTTAAAAAAGCTGAACAACAGGCTGCTGTCATCAACGATTTCCTGAAAGAAAAGAAGGGTGCAGATGCAAAGCCGATACTTCCTGCACAGTTCCATGGCATGAAACTGCTTCATGAACTGTTTCATTATGTGATTACTTCATCCATTGCTGCCCAGCAACCGACCCTGCTTGAAAACGCTTATGGAAAGTTTGAAACAGAGCTCTCAAAAGAACAGTCAACAGGGTACCTGACACGCTTTATCAGTGCATTTCCCACACAGAAAATTTACTCGGAATCTGAAACACCTTCAAACTGGCTGAACCAGAACAGTAACAAAAAAGAACTTGTTGAAGAGTCGTTCCTGGTTTGGATTAATTCTCAGAATCCGGCTCTCGGTCAGTTTTCTGATCTTTTGACCGATGAAAAAGTAATGCGGGAAGATGCATACCGTAAACTGATTTTGACCCTGCGGACTTCAATGAAGGATATGGGTCCAGTAGGACCTGACAATATTGACCTTGTTGAACTGCTTACCCAGCCAATAAGGCACTCGCCTTCATCGATACTTGATCAGCTTCGCTATATCCGGATGAACTGGACAGGTCTCTTGGGAGAATCTCCTTTGTGGACATTGCTGCCAGCAGCTATTGATTTAATTGAGGAGGAGGATAAGTACCTGTTTTTCAAGCAGATCGCTCAAGCGGAGGATGCCAGCAGGGGTGGTCATTTTTTTGAAAAAGAAGCTCATATTCCAGATTACAGCGCTTTTGATGACGCTAATGCCGTGGCAAACTACTCTACCGACTCATCATGGATGCCTGAGGTGGTGATGCTGGCTAAAAGCACCTATGTCTGGCTTGACCAGCTCAGCAAACTTTATCGGCGACCTATAAACCGGTTACAGGATATTCCTGATAACGAACTTGATTTGATGGCCGAACGTGGATTTACTGCCTTGTGGCTGATCGGACTCTGGCAAAGAAGCTTTGCCTCGCAAAAAATCAAGCAGTTGCAGGGAAATCCTGAAGCGAAAGCATCGGCATATGCTCTTGAAAAATATGAAATATCTGATGACATCGGTGGCTATGCAGGCTATGAAAACCTCCGATACAGAGCTAAAATTCGCGGTATCCGACTTGCAAGTGATATGGTTCCGAACCATACAGGTATGGATTCGGAATTGGTACGGAACAATCCAGACTGGTTTCTTTCAACGGATTCACCTCCTTATTATAATTATTCCTATAACGGTCCAAATCTCCGCAGTGATTCCCGGTACGGCATTTACCTTGAAGATGGATACTGGAATCGTTCCGATGCGGCAGTAACTTTTAAGCGGGTTGATTACCTGAGTGGCGATACGCGTTATATCTATCATGGTAATGATGGCACTATTATGCCGTGGAACGATACCGCTCAGCTGAACTTTTTGAGCCCTGAAGTTCGTGAAGGGGTTATACAACAGATCCTGAGTGTTGCCAGGATGTTTCCTATCATCCGTTTTGATGCAGCGATGGTGCTGGCAAAACGGCATATTCAACGCCTCTGGTTTCCACTGCAAGGCCACAGCGCTGGCGTGCCTTCACGTTCATCGTTTGCCATGAGTATGGCTGAATTTGATGCTGCCATTCCAGAAGAGTTCTGGAGGGAAGTAGTTGACCGTATTCATCGTGAAGTGCCGGACACCTTGTTGCTCGCTGAAGCATTCTGGATGCTTGAGGGGTATTTTGTCCGAACGCTTGGAATGCACAGGGTTTACAACAGTGCGTTTATGCATATGCTGAAAAAGGAGGATAATGCCGATTACCGTTATCTGATTAAGAATACACTGGAGTTTGATGCTGAAATTCTGAAGCGGTATGTCAACTTCATGAACAATCCTGATGAAGATACCGCAATTGCTCAGTTCGGCAGAGGTGATAAATATTTTGGTGTCTGCGTGATGATGCTGACTATGCCTGGACTTCCAATGTTCGGTCATGGACAGGTAGAGGGCTTTACTGAAAAATATGGCATGGAATACGCCAAGGCCTATTATGATGAACAGCCAGATGAAAACCTTGTGTCGCGACATTATCGTGAGGTTTTTCCTATCATGAAAAAGCGTCCGCTTTTTGCTGAGGTGCGTCACTTTTTTCTGTATGATGTTTATTCGCCTGAAGGTAACGTCAATGAAAATATTTTTGCCTACTCCAACCGCCTTACCGATGATAAAGCTCTTGTTGTCTTTAACAATTGCTTTGAGCATGCTGTCGGCATGGAACCTATGTTATTTTCAGGGACCACGCCAGTGGCATGGAGTTTATACGCTCTAATAGAGAGATTGCAGAAAATGGACTCATGGTTGCTCTGGATGGCTATAAGTATAATGTGTTCCTTGAATTCAGGGAAGTACGTCCTTCAAAACTCAGACCGTATGACCGGCTCGCTGCGGAGCTTAACGGGCGAGGAATCGAGTCGATCGAAGTGGCGGTGCTTACAATGAGCCTTTCGCCGTTACACCGGCTAGTGACTGCATTCCTGACCTCTGAAGAGCTCAAGCCTTCGATTTCAGGATTACACGACGAAGATGAGCTTCTCATGTTTGAAAAATCAATTGCCTTGCTGCTGGAGAGCGTTACACAGCAGTTCAGTGATTTAATGGAAATACCGCTTGCTGTTCCTGAAACTCTGCCCTCTCGTGCTGCAGCACTCTACCGCAGAGCTGAAGCGCTTGCTGTTCACCTGCCAATGCAGCCTGATTGCCGAAAACTTCAGACAGCTCTCGGCTTGAGCAGCACCCATGAATCGGAATATCGCATGATTGCACGGCACTGGATTGTGCTTGACGCGATTAAGCAGATGGTTGAGTCAGGTGGCATTGAAACTTCAAATCTGATCGATGACTGGCTGATGAGTAGTGCGCTGGCCGGTATCTATCCTGAAAAAGGCGCCATCGGCATTCCGGGTGAGAACCTGCCAGACCTTCTTTGCTGCATGCTGGATTATAAACCTGAACTTATCCCTGACGATCAGGAAGAACATCTGCATGCTCTTTTAAAGACCCTATTTGCTTTAGATAAAAAACATCTCGGCAGGTTGCTGGCGTTTGATGAACGGCATCAGAAATTCTGGTTCCGTGAACACCGCTTCAGTGTGCTTATGGCTTGGCTGACCCTGCAGGAGCTGCTGAAAGAGCCGGATCAAGCTGTCGAAAAAGAAAAATCGGAAACACTGATCGCTGCATGGGCGGAAGCTACCGAAAAAATTGATATGCAGGCATTTTTGACTGGTTATGAAATAGGGGAATTGATGAACACAAAGCGAGAAGCGCCCAATAAGATTTTGCCGGAAAGTTAAGTTAAGTCGACCTTTAAATTGCGCCTTTTTCAGGCGCAAATTTGCCTTATTGGGTAAAATGGTTAACCCTATCACCTTCTCATCGTGCCTCTTTTCGATGAATTCATGCGAAGGGCTATTCCTGATGTGAAAACAAGGTGACACGTCCCTTTCTGAAAAGGTAGTATACATAAACACAAAAGCCCGGCTGAACCGGGCTTTTGTGTTTATGATAAGTGTGTTTCATTTACCAGCCGTACTCTGCAAAAACACGATAGGTGTTAATAAGCAGGAAGGCTAAAACACCAAGTCCTAACAAGGTAAAGATTGGACTTTTCTGTTCTAGTGATGCCTTGCGGTCAAGGAAAGGAACAATAGCCCATACGAGTCCGCCAATCGTCAAAAGAATAATAGCAACAAGTTCGCCACCTTCAAACTTGAGATCTTTCAGCATCTGGAACTCTGCCCAGAAATACCATTCAGGTTTGATGCCAACAGGTGCAGGTGAAAGCGCATTGGCTTTAACGCCTATTCCCCATGGGTATACAGCTGCAAGATAAACAAGCAGGGCAAAACCGATCAACCAGCCGATTCCGTCTTTAGCAAGGAAGGTTGGGAAGAACTTTTCGTACCCTTTAATCATGCCAGATTCCTTGTAACCAATAGGTGCTGATGTACCCAGAACCTGAACAAGAGTCAGATGGAGTGAAAGCAACAGCAGGATAAGGCCTGGAAGCAAAACAACGTGCAGTGAGAACATACGGGTAAGTGTTTCACCACTAACGTCTTCACCACCACGAAGAAGACTGACAAGCAATGCTCCGCCAGGAAGAACTTTTGGAGTTTCGGTACCTACCTGGGTAGCAAAGAATGCCAGTTCATTCCATGGAAGAAGGTATCCGGTAAATCCAAAACCGAGAGTTAAAACGAGAAGTATAAAACCACTTACCCACATAAGTTCACGTGGTTTGCGGTATGACTTCATGAAGAAAGTGCTGAACATGTGAATAAATGCCATCATCGCCATGAGGTTGGCCGACCATGCATGGATCTGGCGAATCAACCAGCCAAAGGGGACCACTTTCTGGATGAAGACAAATGAAGCAAATGCGGCTGCTTCGGTAGGCTTATAATACTGCAGAAGCAGTAAGCCAGTCACAATCTGGATAATGAAAAAGAAAAGCGCAAGACCGCCAAAGTAATACCAGAAAGAAAGGCGATGTTTGGGGACTTCTTTTTTCTTCAAGTAATCGATTATCGGAATCACTGCATAGAAGCGTTCCTGAAACCATGCACCCAGAGAGCTGACGCGGGCATCCTTGTAAGGATTTGCAGCCGGACGGTCTACCGGGGGTTTATAAACTCCACTTTGCGTTGCTGCCGCTTTAGAGGCAACAGGAGTTGCTGGTTTTGCAGCGCCCGGAGCAGCCGGCTTTGCGGCACCCGGAGCAGCGGGTTTCGGCTTGGCTGGAATATTTCCTGCCGAAGCGTTCTGATTGTTTTCAGCCATCTTTCCTGACTCCCTTGGTTTTCAAGAATTAAAGGTTAAGCTTTTGCGATAATAAGGTTTTCCCCTTCAACCCTTACTTTAAACGAGGCTAAAGGTAATGGTTGTGGGCCGGAAATAATTTCTCCGGTCTGCTTGTACTTTGCTCCATGACAGGGGCAGGCGATGAGATTCTGGGCGTTGTCCCAATGCACAAGGCAGCCAAGATGGGTACAAACGGCACTGCATGCAGTGAGTTTTCCGTTGTCATTGACAACAAGAATCTTGTCTTTGTTGAACTGAAAAATCTTGAAGCCTTTGAGAGGAACTTCAGAAGCTTTTCCTACAACCAGTTCTTTGACGCTTGTAGCAGTCTCGGATGGAGGAATAATGTACTTGATAACAGGATAGAGTGTCGATATGGCTACAGCTGCTCCGATACCCCCTACAATTTTTCCGAGAAAACTACGGCGCTCGAAATCAACCCCTTTCAGGCCCTCCTCCCGTGGCTTGCCGCCGGGAACCGAACCGGATGAAGAGACTGGTGCACCTTCTCCAAGTGCGCCCAACCTGGACGGACTCTTGAAATTACCTTGTTGTGCCATTACGATCTATCTCCTTTTTTAAAGCTTTTTGTTATAAAATCAAAAGGCAAGTACCTCCCGGCGGTTCAACGACTATCACTGTTTCAATTTTCATCTTGATTCTTGAACAGCGATGTTCACGGATACAATTCAGGATAGCCCAAACAAACTCTGAATTTATAATTTTTTTAACTATTTTTCCAATCTAAAGAACGTTTAATATTATTATAGCTGTTATACATAAGAGATTTTTCGGTATCGCGCCATATACGACTACGAGTGAAAAACCTCATGAATTTTGATTGGAGGCGAACAGGATTGAGAAATTCAGATATGCCGTTAATTCCTTCTATTTTTTTTCCGTCTATCTGCAATGAAATACCGGATGCAAACCTAAGATAAAAGGGTCCGGCGTCAAGTACCTTGTTGTGATGGATTTTTAACCCAACATTCTCATACTGCAACTCAAGATCCCTGCTGTGCAATGGAGCAAAAAAGCCGCGACTGAAATTGCTTTCCTGAAAATTCACCTTGTCAAGTACAATAACTTTATCGCTGGTATTGTCGTGAAGCACCAGCAGGGCAAGAGGTTGATACTCGTTGTTTTTAAAAAATGTCACATAATAGATCAGATCAAATGGCTTTGAAAACGCCCTGCCCCAATACCAACGCGCAAGGTATTCCTGCATGGGCAATGCTCCCACATTATGGTCATGATAGCCGATTGCTCTGACGGGTATCGTGCGAATTGACCCATTACGCTGCTCAACAATTTCAACTGATCCTTCGACATGTGCCTTTGGAACACTTAACAGCCATTGGTGTAGGGGTACCTGGCCTGCATTGTTTCCATCTTTTTTCTCGTAAACAATCCTTCGGCAGGATGAAAACAACAAAGATGCCTTTATAGCTTTCTGACGTACGGGGAATGAAAAATCAATATCAAGAGAGTATTCATCTTTCAGTGCATCATAAGTAAACCGGTTCTTTTCGAATCTTACACCAATTTCGGATCGACTGCTTTCGAAGAGCCCATTACGGCCTTCCTTAATAAAATTAACCACCTCATGTCCGTTTTCATATAACTGAAAACTAAACCCTGAATAATTGGATGGAAATGGAGCTTCGGCAGTTACTCGATTTTTCCACTTCTCATAATGATCGGTGTAGTATGGGGAAAATGGAAAGCCTGAAAACCAGATAATGACGATTGAAATTCCGCTTACCTTGTCTTCAGCATCGAAATACCACCACTCGTATGCCCCGGCACCTTGCAGGTCATGCCAGACTTCCTGATCAAGCTCTGTCGTAATATTCATGCTGGCACTTGGTGATGTTCAAACACTGAAGCATTGGGAGATGCCTTGCATGACATGTAATACCCTGATAAGGTAGAAAGCAGAAAAAAAAGGATGGACATGCATTTATGATCCGAGGTAACGTCGAGGAAATTGCCGTTGACCTTTGTGGACAGAGAGGGAATCGAACCCACGACACAAGGATTTTCAGTCCTTTGCTCTACCAACTGAGCTATCTGTCCTTTAAACTCGAGGCAAAATATAGAAAAAAATCCTTTTCCTGCAAAAGAAAAAACTAAATACCCGGTACGCACTTTTGTACGCACCGGACTGCCTGCTTCCGGGCTACCCCTGAAAACTGATTTTTTCAATGCCTTTCACGATTCGCCTGAGCACTGTCTCTTTTCCAAGCACCTCAAGCATATGGTAAAGACTAGGCCCAAAACTTACTCCCGACGAGAGTATTCTCAGCGGATGGATGAGGTAGGCTGCCTTGAGGCCCTTTGGTGCTACAAACTCCTTGAGTGAAGCTTCGATGTTCTCGGCACTGAACTCTTCAAGAGATTCAAGTATTAAAACAAAATCACGAAGAAGAGCATTGGTATCAGCAGCCCATCGTTTTTTGACTGCTTCCTCGTCGTAGGAGTCGGGTTCAAAGTAGAAATAAGAAGAAAAGGTCACAAATTCATGCTCAAACCCTACGCGCTCGCGCATAAGCTCTATAACTTGTGAGAGATATGCATCACTGGTAATGATCTCCCGCGGCATCAACGACTCTTTCTTTTCAAGTTCACCAAGAAGAATCGGTTTGATGACAGCAATAAGATCTTCTGACGAGCGGCTCTTGATATACTGTTTCTCAAGCCAGTTGAGTTTGTCGACATTAAAAACCGCACCGGCTTTACCTACCCGTTCGAGTGAAAACTTTTCGACTAGCTGATCCATACTGTATACTTCCTGCTCGCTGCCTTCTCCTTCATTCCAGCCAAGCATGGCAACAAAATTCACAATAGCATCATTGCTGTATCCTTTGCGGACATAATCCTCAACAGCAACATCTCCCTGCCTTTTACTGAGTTTTGAACGATCGGGGTTAAGCAACAGCGGCAGATGAGCTACCTTGGGAGGTTCCCAGCCAAAAAATTCGTAGAGTAGAAGATGCTTTGGCATTGAGGGGAGCCATTCCTCACCTCTTATGATATGGGTAAAATCCATTAAATGGTCGTCGATAACACTGGCGAAGTGGTAGGTTGGAAACCCGTCGGACTTCATCAGTACCTGATCGTCAATGGTTGCGGAATCGAACTCGACGGGGCCTCTGATAATATCTTCAAACCACACTGAAACATAATCGGGCACCTTCATGCGAATCACATAAGGCACTCCCTCATCCAGCTTTTTTTTGATTTGACTCGACGGCACTGATCCGCCCATCTCTTCAGGAAGCCATTTTCTGTTATATTTTGGCTGCAGCCCCTGTTTTATTTGAAGCTGGCGATTTTCTTCAAGCTCTTCGTGGGTTGCAAAACAGTAGTAGGCGTGATTGTCTTCGAGGAGTTGGCGGCAATACTTATCATAAATATCAAGCCTTTCAGACTGCACATAAGGGCCGAAATCACCTCCATGTTCAGGACTTTCATCAGCAATAATTCCTGCCCATTCCAGAGTTTTTATAAGATCTTTCTGCGCTCCCTCTACTTTTCTGGTTTGATCGGTATCTTCAATTCGGATAACGAAAGTTCCATTCATTTTCTTTGCAAACAGGTAATTATACAGTGCGGTTCTCAGTCCGCCTACGTGTAAATATCCTGTTGGAGAAGGTGCAAACCTGGTTCTAACCCTTTTACCAACCATAATGAGCGCTGTACTGTTTATTATTTACAGGGAATTATCGCAAGAGCTGTGAATTTAAGAAAAACTCAATGCTTTTGAAGAAACAAGATAAAAGATTAACCCGAATATCTCGAGCGATGGCATTAAGCGTACAACTTTTTGTTTCATCAGAGCTCTTAAATAAACTTTTTGTTTTCGATTGCAGTTCTACTTTTAATTACTTTAAATGTAGTAAGTTACATTTTATGTCATCACTCAATCTATTTTATGCCTGAAAATCCTTTAAAGAAGTCAGGAAAAGATAATTCCCGAAATAAATTCAAGCCGGTAAAAGACGAAGAGCGTAACGCTGGATGGTTTCAGGGAGCAGGTGAAAACCCGCAGCCGAGGTTTCCTCGATTTATCTTTTTTATGATGGCTGCTCTTTTGATGTTGTTTGTGTTTCAACGTTTTTTTGCCTATCCCAGCAACCCTGAAATCACCTATAACCAGTATAAATCACTTCTCTCCCAGTCTCTGGTTACTGAAGTCACGGTTAAAACATTTGAGGATAAATCGGCCATCCTGAACGGGAAACTTAAAACCGTTACCCAACTGCCGATTATCGACAACACAAAACTGCAGACTGATCGATTTGCCGTCAGAATCCCTTCGTTTAGCCTTGAACAGGCTGATATACTTGCTGAAAAGGGTATCCGGCTCAAAGTTGAAGAAGGAACCAGCGGCCTGAATACGTTTTTTGTCCTGTTTGCCCCGTGGATTATTTTCGGCGTTATTTATTTTTTCCTCATCAGGCGAATGAATGGTCAAAACGGCGCTCAGGCAAAAAATATTTTCAGCTTCAGTAAAAGCCGTGCGAAACTGGTGAGTGAATTTGATGTTAAAACTACCTTCAAGGATGTTGCCGGCGTTGACGAAGCAGTTGAAGAGCTACAGGAAACTGTGGAGTTTTTGACAAATCCTGAAAAATTCCAGAAAATCGGCGGCAAAATCCCGAAAGGGGTCCTTCTTCTTGGCCCTCCGGGCACCGGTAAAACTCTGCTTGCCAAGGCCATTGCCGGAGAAGCTAAGGTGCCCTTTTTCTCGATATCGGGTGCTGATTTCGTTGAAATGTTTGTTGGTGTAGGAGCTGCGAGAGTAAGGGACCTTTTTGAACAGGCAAAGAAAAATTCGCCTTGTATTGTTTTTATCGATGAAATCGATGCCGTCGGCCGCAGCCGGGGAGCAGGCCTGGGTGGTGGACATGATGAGAGGGAGCAGACCCTGAACCAGCTCCTTGTGGAAATGGATGGCTTTACAACAAGTGAGAATGTTATCCTTATAGCAGCAACAAACCGGCCCGATGTGCTCGATACAGCGCTGCTCCGGCCAGGCAGGTTTGACCGCCAGATCACTATCGATAAACCAGATATAAGAGGACGTGAAGCTATTTTGAAAATTCACACCCGAAACACTCCGCTGGCTGAAAATGTCGATATCAACGTTCTCGCAAAAAGCTCTCCTGGATTTTCAGGTGCCGACCTGGCAAATCTTGTTAATGAAGCTGCTCTTCTGGCAGCCCGCCATGATCAACCTTTGATCACTGCTGACAATTTTGAACAGGCGCGTGATAAAATTCTGATGGGCCCTGAAAGAAAAAGCATGTTCATTTCCGATGAGCAGAAAAAGCTTACTGCTTACCACGAAGCTGGTCATGTGCTTGTTGCAATGTATACCAAAGGATCAGACCCTATCCATAAGGTCACCATTATTCCGAGAGGCCGCAGTCTTGGGCTTACGGCGTATCTGCCGCTTGAAGATCGCTACACTCATAATAAAGAGTATCTGCTGGCAATGGTTACCTATGCTCTTGGCGGCAGGGTAGCTGAGGAGATTATGTTTCATGAAACCAGCACGGGAGCAGCAAATGATATTGAAAAGGCTACCGATATCGCTCGTAGAATGGTGCGTCAATGGGGCATGAGCGAAACACTTGGCCCTATCAATTACGGCGACAGCCATAAGGAGGTTTTTCTCGGGAAAGATTATTCACATATACGCGAGTACAGTGAGGAAACCGCCCTTCAGATTGATATCGAAGTCCGCAATATTATTATGACCTGTATGGACAATGCAAAGCGGATTCTCAATGAAAAAAGTGAGATTTTGCAACGGCTTGCAGGGATACTGATCGAAAAAGAGTCGCTCAACGCAGTGGAGATAAAAGAGATTATAGGCTTTGACCAGCCAGCAGCCGGCCTGGCGATGTCATAACGTGACTGTGGGATAACACAAGACCATGCAACTCATTGCATTATTCAGCATCGGCGTTGGTGCCGGCCTTCTTTCAGGAATGTTCGGCGTTGGAGGAGGCGTTATCATTGTGCCAGCGATGGTGTTGCTTTTCGGCATGACACAACAGAGCGCTGTTGCCACTTCGCTTATTGCATTGCTTCTACCGGTTGGGCTCCTTGGGGTGATTGAGTATTATCGGTCAGGAAAAATTTCGATGGACAACATATGGATTGGACTTATCATTGCAGCAGGACTTTTTGCCGGAGCTTATTTTGGGGTAAGAATAGCAACACATCTTTCAAATGATACGCTCCGGAAAGCTTTTGCCGTTTTTTTGGGAATTGTTGCTTTTCATTTGTGGTTTAAGTAAATATATGTCTTAAAATAACCTAAGCTTTTTAAAACCATGGGAAACACAACGACAAAAGCTGACTTGGTCAATGTTATTGCCCACAAAACAGGGCTGACCAAAAACGAAACAGAATCTGTAGTTGACAGCCTGTTTGAAAGCATCATTGATTCTTTGAAAGCCGGAAAACGAATTGAAATACGAGGGTTCGGCTCTTTCAATATCAGGTATAAAAACCTTCGCCAGGCAAGAAATCCGAGAACAGGTGAAAAGGTCACGGTTGATCCTAAAAACGTGCCTACCTTTAAAATCTCGAAGGAATTCAAACACGCTGTCAGCGAAAGTCTGAGACCTGGCGGGGAATAGAACCCGCTACCGATGCCTTACAGATCAAGACGGTTGCCCGTTTTGTTCCAAAGATGACACTCACAATTGCTGAGCATTATCGATCAATTCGAGAGTGATTTCTTTTTTGATTTTCCTGAAACCCGATGCAGGTTTAATGAAAGGGTTCTGCTTTAAAAATATCGGCTCCTTTTTCGGCAGCATTGAGATTGATATACCCTTTTATTATGATCCAGCCTTCCTTACTCTGCATAAACCCCTCACATGGTTTTGTAGTTCTTATGATTTAAAGAACAGCCACCATTATCAAGGCAAAAAACGGAATGAGAACAGGCAATGAGTATGTATAGATATACTCAAGGAATCCAGGCATTTCAACTTTAGCCTGGGTAGCTATATTTTTGACCATGAAGTTCGGGGCATTGCCTATGTAGGTCATTGACCCGAAAAAAAACTGATGCAATGGATATTGCCATCAGGTACATATCGGACGTTACATCACCTTGAACCGGAGAGATAACCCCACTGGCAAATTGTTGCATATCGGAAACCGAGTTACTCTCCATACCAAATTTTCCTGCCGCCCCGGCTAAAAAATTCAGATAAGTAGGTGCATTGTCGAGTACTCCCGACAGGAGTCCAGTCATCCAGTAAAACCGTGTTACTGAATATTCCTCGGCATGGTTTAATGTCATAGGCGCCGATCAACTCAAGAGCCGGAATCATGGTGGCAAAGATTCCTATAAAAAGAAAAGCTACCTCCTTTATCAGCGAAAAGTTAAACTCATTACCCTTTAGCGCTTCCTTATCAGCGGTTTTATAGGCCACAAACGAAACACCCAGCAAAATCAGCTCACGAATACCGAAGGGTAGATGCAGCATCTCCTGAAGGCGCGGAAAACCAGAAATAACTGCGGGGTCAAGAAAAACTGCGCCTATAACCAGGGCGAGGAAAATGAAGCTTTTAGCGCCAACAACACTGATCTTTCCTGATTTTTCGGGTATCGGACTCTTTCCTTTTCCTGCCATGAAGTCTAAACCCATAAAAATCAGAATCCGGCCACCAAGAGTAAGCATCCATGGGAACCATATTTTTGGCAGCAGCCAGAAAAACGGAACATCTTTTAAAAAACCTAAAAAGAGAGGTGGATCGCCAATCGGGGTTAGAGCCCCACCAATATTGCTGACTATGAAAATAAAGAACACAATATGAAAAGCCTTGATCCGTCCTTCATTGATGCGCATATAGGGCCGGATAAGAAGCATGGACGCACCGGTAGCCGATAAGATTTGAAAAAAGCGCTCCAATTAAAAGCAAAGCTCCGTTTATCAACGGGCTCCCCTTTCGCTCAATCCTGATAAGAATTCCACCTGAGCCAACAAAAAGGGCTGCAATCAATGCAAGAAACGAAATATACTCTTCCAGCGAATGCAGCAGGATAGTGCCGCCTTCAGCCCTAGCAAACCCGTAATATCCGGCAACTATACCGCCGAGCCCAACAGAAACTTTTGTGTAATGATGTTCCCAGAAGTGAGGATACAAAAGCGGACCTGTGGCAATCATCAATAGAAGCAGAATAAAAGGAGCTGCCAGCCAGACCGGGGGAAGTTGATGGGAGGACTGCAAAAGATGAACGGCAGCTTTTGCTGCCGTTTCATGATTTACCGCTGCATACAGCGCTTTACTCATACCACAATGGTAAAAAATATTTTAAACCAAAGTCGAACGTTTATCACTCCCCTTCAAAATCAGTAAGCGAGAAAACGCTGTATCCTTTTTCAATTATTTTCCTTTCGCCACCGAGATCGGGCAGGTTGACAATAAACGCCATCTCAGAAACGATACCTCCAACCTTTTCGACGAGCGCCGCTGCGGCAAGAGCCGTACCTCCGGTAGCAAGCAGATCGTCAACTAAAAGAACCTTTTGTCCCGCAACAAGCGCATCTACATGAATTTCAATCTTGTCGCTGCCATATTCAAGCTCATATTCCTGAGAAACAACATCGGCTGGCAGTTTGCCGGGTTTTCTGACGGGAATAAACCCTTTCCCAAGAGTGTAGGCCAACGCTCCACCAATAATAAATCCTCGTGCCTCTATACCCACAATAACATCAAAATCAAGACCATCAAGCAGATAGTGCTGTGTCAGATTGTCAATTACCAGCCTGAAACCTACCGGATCCTTGATGAGAGTAGTAATATCACGAAAGAGGATCCCTTTTTTGGGATAGTCAGGAACCGAACGGATACGGGATTTAATAGGCATGGATTGCAATGATTTAGTTGATGGTGAGGAATCAAAAAATACTGAAAATTAAGATAGCACTCTCCCTTTTAAATTCAAATCATCTCCTAAACACTCAATCAATACCGGAACTTCATTTCCTGAGATGCTTTGCCCTGCAAAATTGTCAGCACTTTCGACCAACACGCGGAGATAGTTCCGCGTATAACCGCTGCGTTGCTGAATACCATTGTGAGCAGGCTTGCCACCTTCAAAAAGCACCATGCACTTTTTCCCTGTATAGCGCTCCTTAAACTGTGATTCCTTTCGCCGGCCAAGCTCAATCAGTTCTGCATAGCGATGAGCAATCTCATCTGATTTGATGGGGTTACGTTCCTTGTTTGCGATTTGCCGGGCAAGAGGCGTGTTTGGGCGAACAGAACAGCTGAATACATGAAGGTATGCCAGAGGAAGTTCTTCTATAAAGCGGTACATCTGCAGAAAGTCCTCTTCGGTTTCGCCCGGATAGCCAACAATCACGTCAGCTCCGATGGCACAATCCGTAATATGCTCAACCGCCTGCATCACTCTGGAGCGGTACATCGCGGCATCATAACGACGGCGCATGGCTTTGAGAATGCTATTTGAACCGCTTTGGAGAGGAATATGAAAATGGGGAACGATTTTTTCTGACTGCGCAACAAGTGAAACCAATTCACTGTCAACAAAGTCCGGCTCTATTGAACTGATACGGATACGGCTGACGTTGACCTTTTCAAGCTTTCTCAACAGATCGCACAGCACCAGGTCGTCATAACGGTAATCGCCTATATTAACACCGGTAAGTACGATTTCCCGATATCCCGATGCAGCCAGAAGATGGGCGCGGTCGACAACCTGATCTAAAGAGATTGATCGCGATCGCCCCCTTGCCATAGGAATGGTACAGTAAGCACAACCGTAATCACAGCCATCTTGAATTTTCAAAAATGCACGAGTTCGGTCAGTGCTCATTTCACTGCTTAATGAATATCCCTGATAGACGTCATCAAAAGTAGAGGCTGGAGCAACCTTGACCAATGGTGTCAATATTGACCCACTGGTGATATCGTTGTAGGATTGCAGATCAAATTTATCGTTACTGCCAAGGATGGCATCAATACCGTCTATCGAAGCAAGATCGTCCTGATTCAATTGTGCATAACACCCTATAACGGCAACACGGCTGGCAGGATTTTTTCTTATAATTCCCCTGATTTTCTGACGGGATTTTTTTTCTGCCTGTTTTGTTACTGCACAGGTATGAATAATAATAAGATCAGCACCTTCCTCAATTGACGATACCTGCCATCCTTGTTGACATAAATTATCAACTATGGATGACGTTTCTGCATAATTCAATTTACACCCAAGAGTTACAGCAGCAACTCTCTTTTTTATATGATCGCTCATATTCCTCTTTTTCCTGCATTGTCAGACTTCGAAAAAAAGTTTCTCTCTATAAATGAGAAACAACAAACAAATATAACTAACAATAAACATCATCAGTTTTCTGACAGAACCCTATCTTATAGAGTCATCTTGTAAACAGACTGAACCTTTCATAAAACGTTATATGAATCCTTCGCTTTTCTCTTGCGGTTTCGCAATCATCATTGGTCCACCAAATGCTGGCAAGTCAACCCTGCTCAACGAGCTTCTCGACTATAAGCTTTCCATAGTAACACCTAAGCCACAGACAACAAGAAAAAAAATCACGGGAATATACCATAACAACAACTGTCAGATTATTTTTCTTGATACACCAGGCATAATGAAACCTCAGCAACAACTTCATGAGTCTATGCTTGGAATCATTAGAAGCACTCTGAAAGATGCTGATATCGTTATTGCCCTGATCCCTTATTCAGGGAAAAAAGATCTTTTTGACCGTGAATTTGCTGAAGAGTTGTTTAACGAATGGCTGAATCCTGCGGGAAAACCGATTATTGCCGTTCTCAATAAATGCGATCTTGTTAAAATCGAACGGCAGCATGAAGCTGAAGAGATAGTCAGAAATACATGGAATCCGGTAGCAGTCCTTTCCGCTTCGGCATTGAAAGGCAATAACCTCCCTCAGCTTATCGAAGCCATCCGGCCGTTTCTGCCTCTTCATGAACCGCTCTATCCTGAAGATACGCTCAGCACTGCCCCAGAGAGGTTTTTTGTCAGTGAAATTATCCGTGAAAAAATATTTCTGCTCTATGGGCGTGAGGTTCCTTATTCAACCGAAGTAGTCATTGACGAATTCAAGGAACAGCATGAGGCTGATCCAACAAGAAAGGATCTTATCCGCTGCTCGGTCATAGTGGAACGTGATACTCAAAAACAGATCCTTATCGGACAGAAAGGTGCCGCTTTAAAAAAGCTTGGCCAGACGGCAAGAAAAGATATTGAGGAAATGCTTGGTCGTCCGGTGTTTCTTGAACTCTTCATAAAAGTCCGTCCAGACTGGCGAAAGAAAAACAATCTCTTGAAGAGTTACGGCTATTAACCCCCTCTCACTGTCAGTTACACCACAAAAAAAAGCCTTCTCCTGTAACAGAGAAGGCTTTTTTAATGATAGCGAATAAAAACAAAGACAACTTAATTCTCTGTAGGTTTTGGTTCGCTGACTTTTTTCTCAACCGATTTGATCGGGGGTTCAAGTTCAGCAGTAGCTGCCTCGATCTCCTTTTTCTCATTTGGATGAGCCTGCAGGTATGCCTCAATCTCTTCCTTGCTCTTATCCTTGAAATATTCAAGGGCAGATAGAATAATGCGTTTGTTTTCCTTGTCAAATTCAATGACACGAAGAGGAAGTTCATCACCAATCTTAAACGATGAATGAATATCCTTGACGCCGCCCTGTAAAAGGTGCGATACAGGAACAAACCCATCAACATCACCAGGAAGAATCACAATAACGCCTTTTTCGATAATCTGTGAAATCTGTCCAGGTGTTTCTGCTCCAACAGCATATTTCTGTTCAAATTCGTCCCAAGGATCCTGATTGATCTGCTTGTGGCCAAGAGCAATACGACGGGCATGAACATCAAATTTGAGAACCTTGACTTCAAGTTCCTGATTCTTTTTGACCAGTTCGCTTGGATGGCGGATTTTCTTGGTCCATGACAGATCAGAAATATGAACCAAACCATCTACACCAGGCTCAAGTTCAACAAATACACCAAAATCAGTGATATTGCTGACAGTACCCTTATGCAGTGAATTTTCAATATATTTTTCGGATAAAGCAATCCAAGGATCCTCGTTTACCCGTTTCATGGAAAGGGAGAGCTTAGTATGATCCTTATCAATATTCAGGATCACACATTCAACTTCCTGTCCAAGGGTAACAAACTGACCCGGATGCTTGATGTGCTGTGTCCAGCTCATTTCGGAAATATGGACAAGGCCTTCGATGCCCTTCTCGATTTCCACAAATGCGCCATAATCAGTAATAGAAACAACCCGACCCTGTGCTTTAGATCCAACAGGATACTTGATCTCGATATTTTCCCAAGGATGTGATTCAAGCTGCTTCATGCCAAGCGAAACCCTCTTGGTGTTTTCGTCAAAGCCGACAACAACAACCTTGATTGGCTGGTCAAGCTCAACAACCTCAGAAGGATGGTTGATTCTGCCCCAGGTGATATCGGTAATGTGTACCAGACCGTCAAGACCACCAAGATCTACGAAGATACCGAAGTCGGTAATATTCTTGACCGTTCCTTCAAGTACCATGCCGACCTTGATATTAGCAAGCATCTCTTCACGACGAGCTGCATAAGCCTCTTCAAGAATGACTTTATGGCTGACAACAATATTTTGAGTAACAGGATTGATTTTGACCACCCTGAAGTCCATAGTCTGGCCAACAAGAGCATCGAAATCACGAACCGGTTTAACATCAATCTGCGAACCTGGAAGGAAGGCTTCCACGCCAGAAAGAGATACCGTCATACCACCCTTGACACGATTGATGATCTTGCCATTGATAATGGTATCGTTTTCGATTGAATCATAGATTTTATCCCAGATTCTCAGGACGTCTGCTTTCTTCTTTGAAAGAATAAGCTGTCCCATCTTGTCTTCGATGTTCTCAAGATATACTTCAACATCATCACCTACATTTACTTCATCTTCGGCTCTGAATTCAAGCAGTGATACAATACCCTCGGATTTGAACCCGACATCAATCGTGACATCCTTGTTGGATATCGAGACAATGCGGCCCTTGATAATTTCATCCTCGGTGATTTCATTGAGCGTGCTTGAATAAAGCTGCTCCATCAACGCAAGTTCTGCTGGCTCGTAGTGCGCAAAAAACTTGAGTTTTTTTCTTGCTGGTCTTTCTTTGACCTTTTTTTCCTGTGTAGTAAATGCTTCTGCCATTAATTTTTTCCTTCCTCTCTTGTAAGTTAGCCTGCTAGCCGCGAGAGATATCGGCATGCGGTTTTATGGTTAATAAAAAAATCTATAAGCTACCTGAATCCTGTTACCGGCAATCCTGCAGTATATCTAAAGCAAGATCCAATACTCTCTCCACCTGACGCTCTATTGTCAAATCCGACGTATCAATTTCATGAGCATCAACGTGTTTTTTCAAAGGGGCAAGTGCCCGTTCGGCATCCGCATTGTCCCTGATCTTTATTTCATTTTCAAGTGCATCAAGGTCAGGCAGTTCGGCACCATCTGATCTTTTTGCAATCAGTTCGGCATAGCGACGTTTTGCTCTTTCACGCGAATCGGCAACAAGAAATATTTTCAGCTCGGCATCGGGAAAAACAACAGTTCCTATATCCCGCCCATCCATAACAACTCCGCGCTGGCGACCAAGCTCCTGCTGCATCTCTCTGAGTCTATCGCGTACCGGCTTGAGTGAACTGATAAAACTTACTTCTCGGCTGACCCTGTTCTCCCTGATTTCTGTAGTAACATCATCGCCGTTCAACAGAACACGGTCGCCATCAAAACGTATTGAAATGTCTTGAAGTAAATCGGAAACGCTCTCGGGAGAGCGTCGAATATCATCAAGCAAGCCTTGCCGAAGTACTTTAAGGGTTACTGAGCGGTACATTGCACCAGTATCTATATAAGTATACCCCAGCCGCTGCGCTACTTTGCGGGCTGTTGTACTTTTTCCGGATGCTGCCGGCCCGTCAATAGCAATTATGATACGCTTTTCCTCGATTCCCTGTTTCACTTCGCATTTTAGTTAGATTTTCATTTTATAAAAAATATTTGCTTTTTCCAAACATATTGGTTACATGTTAAAACCATTGTTTTCAGGCCATTCATCTTCAATATTTTCATTTATGTCACTTCGCTGCGGCATTGTCGGATTGCCAAATGTTGGAAAGTCTACACTTTTCAATGCTATCACCGCAAAACAGGCCGAAGCGGCCAATTACCCATTCTGCACCATCGAACCAAATGTAGGCACTGTTCTTGTCCCCGATGAGCGGATGCAGCAGATTGCTGATGTTGTAAAAACCCCCACACTTGTACCTGCAACCCTTGAAATCGTTGATATAGCAGGGTTGGTAAAAGGGGCAAGCAAAGGTGAAGGCCTTGGAAACCAGTTCCTTTCACATATCAGGGAAGTCGATGCCATTGTGCATGTTGTTCGATGCTTTGACGACGACAACATTATCCATGTCGAAGGAAGAATCGACCCTGCCGACGATATTATTACTATTGAAACAGAGTTGATGCTGGCCGATCTCGACAGCATGGAACGACGCATCGAACGACTGAGAAAAAATGCAAAAAAAGAAAAAGAGCTGCTGCTGCAACTCGATCTTGCTGAAAAATTAATTACTGGCCTTGCCGAAGGTATTCCTGCGCGAAATATTATTGAAACTCCTGAGGAGCAATCAATGGCGCGGCAGTTCTTCCTCTTATCGTCCAAGCCCATCCTTTTTGCTGCAAATGTTGCCGAAACAGACCTGCCGGATGGTAACAGCTATACCAAAAAAGTTGCAGAGATAGCTGCCGCATCTGGTGCAAAAATGCTGATTATCAGTGCAAAAACAGAAGCTGACATCGCTGAACTGCCCGAAGAAGAGCGCCCGGAATTTCTTGAAAGCATAGGGCTCAGCATGTCGGGCCTCGATCGTCTGATTAAAACGGCATATGACCTTCTCGGCCTTCAGACCTATTTTACTGCTGGCGAAAAAGAGGTGCATGCCTGGACCATCCGCAAAGGCGCTGCGGCACCGGAAGCTGCAGGGGCAATCCATTCCGATTTTGAAAAAGGATTTATCCGTGCGGAAGTCATGTCGTACCGTGACCTTATTGAGCTTGGTTCAGAGCAGAAAGTCAAGGTAGCTGGAAAACTCCGATCAGAAGGCCGCGATTACATTGTCAAAGACGGCGATGTTATTGTTTTTCGTTTTAACGTATAGCTTTTAACCGTTGACTGTTGTCCATTATTCAGAACGGCAATGAATCATAAAGTTACCTCTGAAAGTCCAATCGGCATTTTTGACTCCGGTATTGGTGGTCTGACTGTTGTAAAGGCAATACAGGCTGCTCTACCCTCCGAGCGGATTATTTATTTTGGCGATACGGCCAGAGTCCCTTACGGGCCGAAGTCACAGATTACCATCCGGAAGTATGCTTCCGACGATATTGCCATACTCATGCGATATCAGCCAAAAATGATCATTGTCGCCTGCAATACCGTGTCGGCACTTGCCTTGGATGTGGTCGAAAAAGCATGCGGCAATATCCCTGTTATTGGGGTTCTCAAAGCGGGAGCTGAACTGGCCGTTCAAGCTACAAAAAATAACCGCATCGGTGTTATCGGCACTCAGGCAACGGTTTGTTCAAATGCTTATGCCTGTGCAATCAACCAGCTCAATCCGGAAATACAGGTCGTTTCAAAAGCCTGTCCTCTTTTCGTTCCATTGGCTGAGGAGGGCTTTATTGATCATGCGGCCACAAAACTTATCGCCAGGGAATATCTGTCAGAAATCAGGGACCAGGGAATTGATACACTGGTACTCGGGTGTACGCACTATCCGATTCTTCGTAAAGTAATTGAAGAAACCATTGGCCACGGCATCCGTATTATCGATTCAGCGGAAGCAGTCGCCTTCAGAACAAAAAAACTTTTGACTGAATCCGAATTGCTGAACTCCAACCTGAAATCCTGCATTCCTCACCTGCTGGTCAGTGATCTGCCTCAAAAGTTCAGTCTACTCTACCAGCTGTTTATGAGTTCAGAACTACCGGATGTTGAACTGGTAGAAGTATAATACCCAACACATCCGGTTACGGGCCTCTCGCTGAGGCAAGCTTGCTCTCTCTTTTAGCTTTTGCCTTTTATACCCATACTTGTTACTTTTGACTTTTCACTTTTGATTTTAATGCCCACAGCGTGAAAGTAAACCTCGACAGAACGTCGTCAGGATTCTGCATCGGAGTGCAGGGTACCATATATGTTGCCGAAGAAAAACTTCAGGCAGAGGGAGGATTGTACTCTTTCGGTGATGTGGTCCATAATGAGGTTGAGGTCAAACGACTGGAGGCTCTCGGCCTTGTAACCGTTGACGAATCAACCTTCAAAGAGCTCAAAAATGCCCAGGTACTCATCCGGGCACACGGCGAGCCTCCTTCGACCTACAGAATTGCCAGCGAGAACAATCTTTCCATTACCGATACAACGTGCCCTGTTGTATCCCGGCTTCAGCGAACAACCAGAATGCTTTATAAACTGGGCTATCAGATCATTATATACGGTAAACATACCCATCCGGAAGTTATCGGCATTAATGGCCAATGCGATGACAGCGCAGTCATTATCAAACATGCTGACCTTAGCGATCCTGAAGAGATAAAAAAACTGGATACCACAAAAAAAACTGCGCTTATCTCTCAGACAACCATGGATATCCCAGGATTTTATGAGCTGAAGGCCCATCTTGAAAAGCATTTTGCAGACGCTGTTTCCGCCGAACCGGCTCCATGGATGCCAATCCGTGATATCGACATAACCGCGGACATGACCCACGTGCTTCCCATGCCCCGCTTTGTGTTCAAAGACACGATATGCCGCCAGGTGTCAAGCCGAAATCAAAAGCTGCACGACTTCTCACTTGCCAATGACGCGGTCATTTTTGTAGCTGGAAAAAAAAGCTCAAATGGCCAGGTGCTTTTCAATATCTGTAAAGCCGCCAACCCTCACAGCTACTTTGTTGAAGATATCGATGAAATCGAGGATATATGGATGAGAGGCACTGACGGCAACCCGGTTGACAATGTCGGGGTGTGCGGTGCAACATCAACACCGATGTGGCTTCTTGAAAAAGTAGCCCTGCATATTGAAAATAATTTTGGGACACCTCAATGAATCCAATCTCTCTTACCATAAACGGGCAACAGGTTACAGCTGCCCCTGGTTTTTCAATTCTCGAAGCCGCGACTGCCATAGGCATTGAAATTCCAACCTTGTGCTTTCATGATGCCCTTCACGAGACTGGTTCATGCTGGATGTGCATCGTTGAAATCAAGGGTAAAAATCGCTTTGTGCCCGCATGCCATACTCTCGTTTCGGAAGGAATGGTTATTGAAACCGACAATGAAACATTAAACTCAATGAGGCGCCAGAGCCTTGAGAGAATTATTGAAGATCACAGCGGCGACTGCATGGGACCCTGTGAACTCTCCTGCCCTGCGGGATGCGATATCCCCGACTTTGTTGCTGCAATTTCGAATCAGAATGACAGAGACGCTATAAAAATAATCAAAGACACCATTCCTCTTCCAGGCATTCTCGGCAGAATCTGCCCTGCGCCCTGTGAAGACGAATGCCGCCGACACGGCATCGACACACCCGTATCGATCTGCGCCCTCAAGCGCTATGCCGCCGATAGAGATAGTCTACAACCCGATCGCTTTATCCCGGAAGTTTCTAAAAAATCAGGGAAAAAAGTAGCCATCATCGGATCCGGGCCAGCAGGCCTCAGCGCAGCTTACTTCCTTCTCTCTCAGGGGCATGCGGTAACACTTTTTGAATCCAGCGCCAAAGCTGGAGGTATGATGCGATACGGTATTCCCCGTTTCAGGCTGCCGGATACCGTTATAGAGAGTGATATTGCCCCTCTGATGAACATGGGTGCACAGTTCCGGTTCAATACCACATTTGGCAAAGAGATTACTCTGGACGCGCTTAAAAAGGAATACGATGCACTTTTTCTTGCCGTTGGCGCACAATCAGCATCAACCATGAATATCCCCGGAGAAAATGAACCGGGAGTCATCAGCGGCATTGAGTTTCTTCGTAAAGCTGCATCCGGTGAAGAGCTGCATCCTGGTGAACGGGTCATAGTTACTGGTGGCGGCGATACGGCAATCGACGCAGCAAGAACCGCTATCCGCCTTGGAGCATCAACGGTTACCATTCTTTATCGACGTTCAAAACTTGAAATGCCGGCAAATCCTGTTGAAATTGAGGAAGCTCTCGCCGAAGGGATTGCTCTCATTGAGCGGGCCTCACCTACAGCCATCCGAACAATAAACGGAGCACTTGAAATCAGTGCCGTAAAAATGCAACCAGGTGACCCCGACAATACCAGGCGAAGAAAACCCGTCCCAGTCGATGGCTCAGAGTTCACAATAACAGCCGACACCATCATTTCGGCAATAGGGCAATATATTGACCCTGCAGCTGGAACTACTTCGGAAATAGGGAGTAAAGAGAGCGGAGAACTGCAGGTACATCCTGAAACCCTGCAGTCAGCGACACCATGGATTTTTGCCGGTGGCGATTGTGTAACAGGTACCACCATTGCAATCCGTGCCGTGGAACAGGGAAAACGCGCAGCTCATTCCATCAACCTCTTTTTAAACGGCGAAAGCTTTACCGCACAAAAGACTGCTTTCAACTCCTCCTATGGCGCAAGAGATGAAGCTCCGCATACATTCTATCAGGGGAAATCTCCAGCAAAACGAATCCCTATGCCTGAACTCCCTGTGGAAAAACGCTCAAAAAGTTTCACGGAAGTTGCATTGGGCTATACTGCAGATTTAGCCATTCATGAAGCCCAAAGATGCCTGCAATGCCGTTGCAATGCCATCACCGATTGCCGTTTGAGGGAACTTGCCAATCGATATTTTCCCCTGCATACGGCAGAAAAACATGATCATCCGGGATTTTATAAAGCAGGTACCGCCGATATCACCATGGAGAGGGAAAAGTGTGTTGACTGCGGAATCTGCATACGCATGCTCGAACAGCTTGAAAACGGCTCAGCACTTGACTGTGTCGTCATGACCGAAAGCTGCCCCACAGGGGCAATATCTTCAACCCGCAAGTAACCAATGACGAATTACTTTTTCGGGGATTTCAGGAACCCAAAGAGAGATTTGAAGAAGTCGGCGATAAAATGAAACACCGTAGCAACTCCTTGTTCAAAATGCTGAACAGCTTCATGTATTCCGCCTCCGGTTAGATAGACGTATGCAATATAAAGCACAAAAACAGCTACGACAGCAAGCACAATCTTCATCACGTTTCTGAAAAGAGAGAGCAGAATCATGAGAGAAAGAATAACCGCAATAACAAACAGTACGGGATGCTGAACAAGATAATCAACTGCTTTTTCCATTGGTGTCCTGCACTTAGTTTAAAGGTATTCCTGTAAGATTTCCGCTATTTTTTGTGAAGGAGAAGCACTGGCAAGTTTATCTCGTGCTGCAAGCAACTCCAAACGCATCGTTTCAGCCAATTCCGAGTTATCAAGTATCATTCTGGCCTGCCGATATATCTCCATCCCGTTGGCCTGATGCTGGATAAGTTCCGGCACCGTCCTCTCACTGCTCCCAAGCCCTTTGGCTACTATATTAGCTAAAGATATATTTTTCAGCTTCACTAAAAGGCTTCCGATCAGGTAATTAAGCATCCCTGTTTTATACACAACAATCATCGGAACACCAAAACAAAGCGATTCAAGGGTTGCGGTCCCGGACGTAACCAAAGCAAGTTCGCTGAACTGCATGACCTCGTAGGCCGAACACATAAGAATTGAAAGATCAGTGTACTGCGACAAAAGATGATAACAGGCATCATCAAGGTGAGGTGCACGACCGAAAAGAAATACCGCACGATACTCCTTCTTCAGCAAGCGGGCAGCTTTAAGCATTTCAGGTAAAATATGAGCGATCTCCTGCGGTCGGCTGCCAGGAAGAAGCCCTATAAGCCTCACATCCGATGCAATATCATACTTTTTAAAAAACAGCTCCCTGGACGGGAGGGTGACTTCAGCAAGCTCTTCTATAACAGGATGGCCAACAAATTCCGCATTGATGCCATGGCGGCGAAAAAATTCAACCTCAAAATCAAAAATGACAAGAAACCGGTCAATATCACGCCTGATTGCCTTTACCCTACCTTCTTTCCAGGCCCAGACCTGCGGGGAAATATAATAGATAACCGGAATGCCAAGCCCATGAAAAAAGCGGGCCATATGAAGATTCATGCCGGGATAATCAACAAGGAATGCAGCAACAGGCTTTTCCCTATGTACTGCCTCCTTGAGGTCACGAAGAACCCTTCGAAGAAATCCTGTATGTTTCAGCACATCAACAAACCCCATGATGCTCATCTGTGAAGAATCATAAAGCAGCTCAGCACCAAGTGCCCGAAGTTTTTCACCGCCAATACCAAACACCGAAACCTCTGGCCTTGCTTTCAACAGTTCGGCTATAACTCCAGCGGCATGCATGTCACCTGAAACCTCACCTGCTAAAACAAAAAGCTTCTTTACCATCAAAAATGAGAGATAATTGGATGAACGACAGGGAAACTTTATCTTGCGACTTATTTGTCACAATATTGACTACTATGTTTCAATTCCCATTATATCAAAATCAATAAAGAATGCAAGTTAAATTCGGTACTGACGGATGGCGCGCGATTATAGCAAAGGATTATACATTTGACAACCTGAAAATTGCAGCACTTGCTTCTGCTCGCTACTTTCTTGAACATCCAAACAGAGCAAAAGGAGTATGCATCGGCTATGATACCCGCTTTATGTCAAAAGAGTTTGCCGAATATACCGCTGATGTCTTCTCATCACAGGGGCTCAAAGTGTTTCTTTCAAACAGTTTTGCTTCAACACCGGCTGTCTCTTACTTCACAAAAGCAAAGCAGCTTGCCGGTGGCATTGTAATTACAGCATCACACAATCCTGCTATCTATAACGGGTTCAAGGTCAAAGCATCCTATGGCGGCCCTGCTCACCCGGAAGTTATTGCTGAAATCGAAGGCAACCTTACACAAATTGACCCTCAAACCGAGATTACAGCCGATAAAAAGCTGATCGAGCTGACTGATATGAAGGGGTTTTATTTAAGCTATGTGAAAAGCAGCATTGATCTTCCTTTGATTCGAGAGTCAAGAATCAAAATAGCCCATAACGCCATGTTCGGCGCTGGCCAGGATCTTCTTACCAGCCTGTTTGATGAATCAATGCTCAGCTGCTATCACTGCAGCATCAACCCGAGTTTCGGAGGCATTAATCCCGAGCCGATACCTCAGTATATCGGAGAGTTTGTTGAGTTCTTTAAAGAACTTGAACCGGATGTCGCCATTATCAACGACGGCGATGCCGACAGGGTAGGCATGCTCGATGAAAACGGTGATTTCGTTGACTCACACAAGCTCTTTGCTATAATCCTCAAACATCTTGTCGAGGAAAAGCACCAAACCGGTGAAGTTGCAAAAACATTTGCTCTTACCGATGTCATCGACAAAATATGTCAGAAGCATCATCTTACGATGCATGAACTGCCAGTCGGGTTCAAGCATGTCAGCAAACTCATGACTACCAACAACATCCTTATTGGAGGTGAAGAATCAGGCGGCATAGGCATTACAGCATTTCTTCCCGAACGCGATGGTGTATACATTGGCCTGCTGATTCTTGAAATGATGATCCTCAGAGACAAAAAGCTCTCAGAGCTTGTTCAGGAACTGTACGATGAATATGGTTATTTCTGTTACAACCGGCTTGACTTGCGCGTCAGCGATGCAAAAAAACAGGCCATTATTGACCGTGCCTCAACAGGCGACCTTGAAAACATCGCGGGATACAAAATCCTGAAATTCAACAATCTCGACGGCTATAAATATCACTTCGAAGGTGGATGGATGCTTATCCGACCATCCGGTACCGAGCCAATCCTGCGCCTCTATTGCGAAGCAGACTCACCCGAAAAAGTTGAAAAAGTACTCGCCTTTGCATCCAAACTCGCCTGATAAGGCATTGAAAAAAAACAAATAATGACGATTTCACTTGATTTTCATCCGGGGAAATCGTCATTTCTTTTTTAGCTGAATAACTTTTTTGTGCTTAAGACCGCATGAATTCCAATTATCCGTCGTCGTAAGAGATAGGCAGTATTTCAAACACTTACCTATCAACGATCAGGCCAATTGTATGAATTTATAGCTGATGTGGAAGAGGCAGCAAGAGCCACCCCATCAAAAAATAGTGCATTGCAAAAATCAGGTATGACATCGAAAGACGCGTCGTTTAAAAAACTTGTTGCCGAGCACCAGGGAATGGTAATCAATACCTGCTACCGTTTTGTTTTTAACCGGGAAGATGCTGAAGATCTTGCACAGGAAGTCTTTATAGAAGTATTCAGATCTTTTGACCAGTTCAGAGAAGAAGCAAAACTATCAACTTGGATATACAGAATCGCTGTCACTAAATCTCTTGACCACCTGCGCCGTTTGAAACGAAAAAAACGGTTCAGCTCATTAAAAAGAATAATCGGCATTGAAGATCCCTCAACGGATATTGTAGATTCCAACAGCGATAATCCTGCAGAAGCCATGGAGGGAAACGAACAGGCTGCAATATTACAGAACGCTCTGAACACCCTCCCCGACAGCCAGAAGACAGCCTTTCTTCTCAGCAAACAAGAGGGGTTCAGTAATCAGGAAATTGCTGATATTTTAAAAACTTCGGTATCAGCAGTCGAATCTCTTGTACACAGGGCAAAAAAAAATCTTCACGATAAGCTCTATGTATACTATACGCAGCAATAAGATTTTTTTTCTAACAGAGCAAGATTTTCACCTCCCTGTCGTCACAGGTAATGAAACAGGAACTTATGATGAAACAGCATAACAACAACATAGAGGCCAAGGTTGCCAACACCATGAAGCTGCTTGATGAAATAAAACCTCTTGAGGTTCATCATCTCTTCAGGGTTCGGCTGATGCAAAGAATAGAAAATGAATTCGGGCCCGGAGAACATTCAAAAGCTGGTTTCAAAAATCACTTCGATTTCAAGCTGGCGTTCATGGGCCTGCTTATTATGGTCAATCTCGGTGCTGCGCTGCTGACGGTTCAGCAGAATAACGGTAAAACAACATCAAGCATCAGCGAATTGCTCGACAACCTGAATGACGACTACACAACTCAGGAGTTTGCCTATTACGACTCGGCAACCGCTTACCCTGCGGAAGCTGTTACAACTGAAACCAGGACACCTTGAACCAATGCAGCGATTGTACTGATCCCTGCTCACTTCAATCGCTTTTAATGCTGACAACGATACTATGAACTTTTTTACTTCGAAACGTCTGGTCACCACAGCTTTTGTGCTTCTTGTTTTGCTCAATGCAACACTTCTCGGTGTTCTGTGGCAGCATAAAATGCGGAGTCAGGAAATAACGTCTGGAGCCCGTCAGTTCGACCATGATCACTTTTTTGCCAATAAACTTGGACTCAGTGAATCGCAAACCATGAGTTTCCAAAAACTCCGACAGGAGCATTTTCTTAAAGTCCGGCCTGAAATGGAGGCAATTGCTCTCCTGAAAAAGCAATTGGTTGCAGAGTCGCTTAAAGATACGCCCGATACTCAAGCAACAGCATCCTTAATTGCTGCTATAGGAACCCATCAGGCAGTAATAGAGCAGGATTTAGTTCAGCATTTTCATCGCCTGGCCCAGCTCTGTACACCTGAACAACGGGCCCGCTTAAAAGAAGTGCTTGAGAATATGGCTACACGCCGTTCCCATGGCGGCAAAGGTCGGTGGGGTCAAAACTCCCCTGCTCTAAAAGGTGAAAACAGTCGCCACCCTGACGGTGATGAACAACACCGATAATGAGCAGTACAAAAGGAGAATATTTTAAACGGGAATAAAGAGCGAACAGGTCAATACATCACTTACGCCTTAACTTACTGCGCACTTTAACAGCAACCAGCATTGTTTCGTCGCGGAAAAGGGTCATGGCACATGCAAGATAAACCACAAGCAGGGCGGTTTTTACCGCAATAACCGCTCCTGCCAGTATTGTCGGCTCAACAAAAAGCTCAAACCACCCTAGCACAACACCCGCCACAAACAACAAACAAAGCTTAAGCCAGTCATAAGCGACAGGAAACACTTTCAGTGAATACCACGCCATAACAGCGCACATCACAACCGTACCGGCAACGATGGCATAAGCAGCTCCATCCATACCGATGATGGGAACAAGCCACCAGCAGAAAAGAGCGGTAACAGCCGCGCCAGCAAACGTAACAACAGGTAAATAGCGGGTATTGCCAGTAATAAGGATTCCAGCCGAAAGGTTGGTAGAAACCATATCAAAGATATAGCTCACAAAAATCCATGGCAAAATTGAAAGCCCGATCCAGTAGCGAGGTGGCAGCAAATAAAAACTGCCCGCATAGTGATAGCGGACAAGATCAGGCACAAAATAAGTAGCTGCAAGAGCCAGAAACATGGTAAAAAAGGTTGAAATACTCAGCACGTGCTGGAATAACCTTTTCGCATCGGGATCTTTGGCATGCTGTAGAAAAAACGGCTGCCAGGCAAAACGGAAAACCTGTATAAAAAGCTGCAGCACAACACCGAAAGCAGCAATCCTCCCGTAAATACCCACAATATCTGAGGCTTGATAGCCTTTCCCATAGATTTGTTCAATCTGTGATGCCGGTATGCGAATTAAAATGTTCCGGTCAATCAAATGAATCAGCAGTCCAGCAATCCCTGTCGGCACATAAGGCAACCCTATGCGAAGCATTTCTCGCAGTTGCGCAGCTGAAAAAAAGATCCTGAACTGACGGAACACAGGAATAACCAGCAAAAGGCTGACAAGCGAACCAAACGCCTCAGCAATAAAAACCCCAGACAACCCCGCTTTGAGTGGAACAATAAGAATAACAGCGCTTACAACAACGGCTATCACCCCTGCAACTCGTGCAATGGCAAACCGCAGGGCTTTTCTTTTAAGGCGAAGTTCAGCAAATGGAATAACCAGAAGCGTGTCAATCCATAGAATGAGCGCGGCGTATCGAACAAAAGTAAAATCTGTAGCCGTCAATCCGATTAATTCAGCAATAAGCGGTGCAAAAAGCACGATGCCCAATGCAAACAGTGTAGAAGTAACAAAGAGGGTGAGAAAGGCAGTCGAAAAAAGCTGCGTTTCATCTTTGTCACGATGTGCTGAATCCGAAACCACTTTGAGGTATGAGGTCTCAAGCCCGTACGAAAATAAAACGTTTGCCAGAGCTATGTTGGCATAGATAATGGTTTGCACACCATTATCAAACGTTGACAGTTTATTGGCATACAGGGGAACCAGCAGATAATTGAGACTACGAGCAAGTATAGTACTCGACCCGTAGATAACCGTATCTTTAAAAAGAAGCTTGAGCTTTGAAAGCATGCAGAAAATAAAATCAGAAAAACTTAAACTGTACCTTTAGTAGCCCCATTACCATTAGCCAACGCTTTTTGCTTTCGTATCGCCTCCTCATCTATCTGAAACCTGCCATCTTTTTGAATAACAGGAATCCTTGATATGACCTCCTTGAGGTGGCGCTGGGCTTCCGCCTGCTGCTGCTTGAGTTTTTCAAGCTCTTCGCCTTTAAGGCCTACAGGGTTGTCCTTATCAATCAGAGTATCTTTCAACGATTCTATTTCCAGGTTCTGCTCTCTTTTCATATACCCTATAAACCTGTTGAACAAAAAAATAAAAAGCGAAAAAACAGAAAGAGACAGCGCCATAACGACAACCCAGCTCATTGAATCAAAATTCATATCCACAACGTTATGATTAGTAAACCAAATGGTAATTACCCAATTTAGCCGATATTACATTTTATAAAAAGAGTAACTGATTTTCTTTTCTTTCTTGAAGCACCAATTTCTTAACAATACCATGAACGCAACCTCCCTGAACCGGCACATTACCGAAACCGGAAAAACAATTCTGGAACAGGAAGCAAAGGCCATTCAACAGATAGCAGAGCGTCTCGACGAAAGTTTTGCAGATGCAGTCCTGCTCCTGGCATCCTGCAAGGGCAAAATAATCATCTCCGGTATGGGTAAATCCGGCATTATCGCTCAAAAAATTGCGGCCACCATGTCTTCTACGGGGTCAACAGCTCTTTTTCTTCACCCTGCTGATGCTGCTCATGGCGATCTTGGTATTGTCGACCATAATGACATTGTTATCTGCCTGTCGAAAAGCGGCACCACTGAAGAACTTAATTTTATCATCCCTGCTCTCAAACAGATAGGGGCAACCATTATTGCCATGACCGGCAATAAAAGATCGTATCTAGCCCAAAATGCCAATATCACCCTCGATACCGATATCGACAAAGAGGCCTGTCCGTACGATCTTGCACCAACAAACTCAACAACTGCCATGCTGGCCATGGGGGATGCACTTGCGATTTCCCTGATGCAGCAAAAAAATTTCACCCAGAGAGATTTTGCACTCACTCACCCCAAAGGATCACTCGGACGGCGGTTGACCGTAAAAGTCATCGATATCATGGCAAAGGATAGCGCTGTGCCCCTCGTAGCCGAGAATGCATCTGTTACTGACTTGATCCTTGAAATGACCTCGAAACGCTATGGAGTAAGTGCCGTTGTGAACGACAAAGGATGTTTGACCGGTATATTTACCGATGGCGACCTCCGCCGTCTTGTACAAAGCGGCAGAGAGTTTCTTAACCTCAGTGCTGGCTCAGTGATGACGGCAAACCCAAAAACGGTATCAACCAGCACCATGGCCAAAGAGTGCCTCGATATCCTTGAAACCTATCGGATCACACAGTTGCTGGTCTGCGACACCGATCAGCATCCAGTAGGGATGGTCCATATTCACGACCTGATCACCTTGGGGCTCTAAAAAACTGTAACAACAAAAAAACGGAGGGAGTGAAACTGTTTTTCAGTTTACCCCTTCATCATTATCATCATCTTCATCAAAAAGTTGAGTCTCTAATCCGGTTATGAATCCCATCATGAATACTCTTTTTGCAAGGTCAGGCAAAATCTTGTTTAGGTCATCAAGGCTGAATTGGTAATCAGCTTCGATGGCATCGCTCAGATTTTCTTTTGCATTTTCAAAGGTTTCTTCAGCTAACTCCCACAAGCGTTCAACTGATTCGTTTTCTTCCACAATACCTCCTTGAAAAAAAAGCCACCAGAGCGTGCAGCACCCCAGAGGCAATTGCTGAAACTGGCGGACCAACGCTGCACTCGCTGATCTAATTCAATATAAATAAAATACGCTGTTTTGGACAGCAGTTCATTGCTGCTTCACCATCCCCCACTCATATCTTTATGAGGCCTCCCCTGGGTTTCACACAGAGTGACCAAGCAGTTCCTGTTGAGGATTTTCATACTCATGTCAGTGGCGGCTTACGGCACGTAATGACTACCAGTATTGTGATTGTGGCGATTGGTGAAGATTACCATGTATAAGACAAATCTCAAATTCTCAACATCTCCAGATGCTTTGCGGCCAGGCTTATGTGTTGAAGAGAGAACATTTCGCTTTTTCTTGTCGACCACTGTTTAATTGCCTCGGCCAAGGAGCAGGGATCGTTGTTTCCAGTTTCATTGATGAGGTAATCAACGGTTGCAAGGAGTTCGAGCCCGTATGGCGATTCAAAGCCTTTTATGAGGTTCAGTACTTTATTGAGATGTGATTTTTCACCGGCGTTTAATTTGGTGTCGATGTAGTCTATAACTTCGTTACTGCGTTCAACAACAATTTCCAGTGATTCAAAGGGTTTTGCTGTCTTCTGTTCAAATCCTTTCAGGTAATAGCCATTCAGGGCGTAAAGTACATGACGAACCTTACCGGAGTATGGGCCATAATAGCCTTTGGTGAATTCAAGTTTTAACTGTGTTTCTCCAGCTCTCTGAAGGAAATAGCTGAGCTTTTCAGCAGCAAATTCACTGGCATGTTCTCCCATTGCCCTGTATCGATAGAGGAGGAGCAGCAGCATAGCTCTGACTGGCGTTAAACGGGCAGCAGCTGGTTTTTCCTGCTTTGCGAGCATCCCTTTTATATCGTCGGATAGTTCATAAACCTGAATGTCGATAGGCAGGTCACGTAACGCTTTTTCAATTTCTGGTTTAACGATTTTCCAGTCCAGTCCGCCATTTCCACAGCCTAATGGAGGAAGCGCAATTGATTCGATATGATAAGCAATGATTTTTTTCTGCAAGTCATGCAAGCCAGCAGTAATCCATTCAAGTTTAGATGGATAACGCCAGTGGTCTTTGGTAGGAAAATTAATAATGTACTGAACACCGTTCAGGGATGAAACCGGAACCACCTGGACTTCACCGGTTTTGATCTCTTTACGTTTGACCGCCTCGGTGTAAACAGTGAAATTCTGGGGAAATGCATTTTTAAACTGCAGTGCGATTCCTTTGCCCATTACCCCTACGGTATTGACCGTATTGATCAGAGCAGAAACCTTTGCATCAAGTATGTTGCCGGTTTTATAGGTGATCATAGTCTGATTTGTTAAGATGTTGAAGCACACCAGTGGTAGCAGCTGGGAGCAATAGCATTGATCCTGTGAAGCTCATGATGTATATTACTAAATATTGATTTGATATGGATTTTCATGATATTCAGGGAATGTCTGTGGCCAAACAACGAAGAAATAACCTTAGCTTCTATTGATCATGGCTTTTGAGAGCATAACAGACGAGTTTATCGAAGAATTGATCAGTTGCCGGAAAATGGTGTCCAACCCGAAAACACGAGAAGTCGTCAAACCGGGGCATAAGCAGATCAACTATATCGTTAAAGCATTGGATGACTCAGGCCATATCTTCGAATTGTTTGCTCGCCAGAATCTTGCCGACGGAATGGCTGATGATTTTTCCTGTGGATTGCGGTGGTTGGCTCCAAATGGTGAAAGCCTGATTATTTGCCGTTATAATGGTTCGAGCCATCCGCACAGGAACAAGGTCGAAAATAACTCATTGGGTTTGGTTTATCATATTCACCGGGTTACAGAAAGATATATAGCAGCAAATCAGAAACCGGATGGTTTCGCTTCTGAAACGGATAGATACCTTACGCAACAAGAAGCGCTCCATTGCCTGCTCAAAGATTGCCGTATTGAAGGCTTGACTTCAGGTGAAGTCGCCCAAAACCAGATTGACTTGTTTGAAGAATGACTATTGATGTGAACATACTTCAGAACACACTTTGCAAGGCGATGTGCAGCGAGGTGCGGATAAGGGAAAAAAACTCGGAGTTGCTGGCTGTCGATACTCCGTTTACATTCCCTGATGGGGATCAATATCAGCTTTACATCAAGGTTATGCCTGGAGGTATGCTCAGGCTTACCGATATGGGTCATACACTGATGCATCTGAGCTATGAGCATGATATCGACAAGTTTCGTGATGGCACAAGAGGTGCTCATTATGAAAAGAACAAGTCCGAAACATCGGTTGAGGAACGTGACGGCTCTTTATGCATCGATTCTACTTCGGAACGACTTGCATCTGATATTTTTCGTTTGGGGCAAGCGATTACGAACATCAGTGATTTGACGTTTTTAAAGAGATCTCGGATAGAGTCCACATTCTACGAAGATCTCAGGGAGTCTCTCTTCAGGTTTGTTCCTTCTGAAAACGTCACCAAGGATTATCTCTACAAAGAGATGGACAATGCTTCGGATTACCCGATCGACTACAGGATTGAGGGAAAGGATGCGCCGGTTTTTCTCTTCGGTATTCCCAATCGGGATAAGGCAAAAACGGTTACCATTATCCTTGAGCATCTGCTGAGAACCCAGGCTAGATTTGACAGTGTGGTCGTGTTTTCGGATCAAAGCACGCTGCCCCGTGCTGATCTTGCCCGACTTACAAATGTGAGCGATACCATGATCTCTTCTCTTGATGCTGAGTCGGATTTCAGGCGCAAGCTTGAGAAAAAGGCTCTCCTGAACTGAAGGGCATCTGGCTTCGGGATTTTCATCCTGCCTGCCGGTTGATTTTTTCAAAGACATTATGCATCAGTTTCTGTGCAATAAAGGTTTTGAAGGCTTCGTCGTTCATGATTCGGTTGAATATCTCTTCATTACCGTTCATGCGGTCGAGAAGCAGGGTTTCGAGGTGCTGGTTGAAAACTGGTTCAAAATTAGAAAGGGTATTGGCCTCTGCTGCTTGCCGAATTTTTTCGTTCTCAGTGGCGGCAGCTTGCACCTGATCGAAAAAGAGCTGATCCGCAAGAGTGAAATCGGTACCGAATCGCTCGTTAAGCTGTTCAACCAATGTTGACAGAGTTACTTCTTCATCCGCGCTTCCGGTGCCAACCTCCTTCGGGCCAACCAAAGGGGGAGCATCTCCTTCCCTTAATAAAATAGATCCCTCACTATACTTCTCCAGTCGGTAGTATTTCAACTGAACCTCATCATCAATCTTGATATTCCTGCCTGTGCCTCGTGGAAGCTTCGAAAGCAGGTAACGCCCGAAGGTGTAGAGCTTTTCAAGTCCTGAATCCTGATAAGGGATAACCTGTGAGAGGAATCCGTAGAGATTTCGGAAGCTGGTAAACTGACTTTTGAAAAGCTCAATCTGCTCGTCTTCGAGTGTCTTGACTCGCTCAACCACAAAATCAAGGATACTGTTCAGCTTTTTATGTTCGGAACCGGTTGGATGCGTGCGGTTACGGAACCAGATTTCGCACCATGCGTTGACTTCCGTCTGGTCATAAACTTTCCACTGATCAAGTTTATGTGCCAGGTCATTGAGCAGTTGAGGATCTGTGTCTTCACCTTGCTGGGTAGTTTCGTAATAGGGCTTGAAGGATAGGTATATCTCTTCCGGGTCGTTGACGAAATCGAGTACAAAGGTATTTTCCTTGCCGGGGCAAGTGCGATTGAGGCGCGAGAGGGTTTGAACGGCCTGAATGCCTGAAAGCCGTTTATCGACGTACATGGTATGCAGAAGAGGCTGGTCGAATCCTGTCTGATATTTTTCTGCAACCAGCAACACTTGGAACTCATTGGATGCAAACCGTTCAGGCAGTTCAGTTTCTCTGATGCCGTGGTTCATTTGTGTTTCGGTAAACTTGATACCTGGATGGTCATCAAGAGAGAGTTCGCCGGAAAAAGCTATGAGAGTTTTGATGTCATGATACTTTTTTGCTTTAAGGTATTTGTCGAACGCAAGCTTGTAGCGCACAGCATGTTCACGAGAGCCTGTAACCACCATAGCTTTGGCTTGTCCGCCTATTTTATGGCGTGTATGAGTGCAGAAATGTTCGACGATGATTTCAACCTTCTGAGTGATGTTATAGTCGTGCAGATCGACATAACGGGCAAGTGCTCGAGCAGCCTTCCTTCTCGGCAATTCAGGATCATCCGCTATGGCCTGGATTAACTGAAAATATCGTTTGTAGCAGGTATACCCTTTCAGCACATCGAGAATGAACTCCTCTTCTATGGCCTGCCGCATACTGTAGAGGTGGAACGGGGATGTACCACTTTCACCGGGCTCATCAAACACAGCAAGAGTTTTGAACTTCGGTGTGGCAGTAAAGGCAAAAAAGCTCAGGTTCGGCTGTTTTGTCCGCTTGAGCTGCTCACGGACAAGCGAGCGCTTTGCTTCGTCCGAAAGCGGTTCGTCGTTCATATCGAGAATCTGTTCAGCAATGGCCGACTCAATACCTTCACGGTTCAGAATTTTCTTCAACTCCATGGCGGTTTCGCCACTCTGCGAGCTATGAGCTTCATCAACAATAACTGCAAATCGTCTGCCTGCAGTAGTGATATCAATGCTTTTGCCTTGCTTTTCAAGCGTAGAGAGAGCCTGAGTGATGAAAGGGAACTTCTGTATGGTTGAAATAATGATCGGGACACCGTCAGCCAATGCTCTGGCAAGCTGCTGCGTGTTTTCGTCAATTTTCTGCACTACACCCTGTTTGTGCTCGAACTGAAAGATGGTGTCCTGCAACTGCTGGTCAAGTACTACTCGGTCGGTAATAACTACGACCGAATGGAATATTTTGTCGTTATTCTCGTCATGCAGGGTAGCAAGCCGATGGGCCAGCCAGGCTATGGAGTTAGACTTTCCTGAACCTGCCGAGTGCTGGATCAAGTAGTTGTGACCAGACTTATACTGTCGAGCATGGTTGGAAAGCCTCCGCACCACATCAAGCTGATGGTAGCGGGGGAAGATCATACTTTCACGCTGCAGCTTTTTAAGGCCTTTTGCTGTGGGAACAGTTTTTTCCTCAACCTGCAGATGGAGAAAGCGCCCGAGAATATCCATCAGGCTCTCTTTTACGAGCACCTCTTTCCATAAATATGAAGTACGCACATCTCCATCAACCGGCGGATTCCCTTTACCGTTATTGTATCCTCTATTGAATGGAAGAAAATAGGTACTTCCCCGGTCAAGCTTCGTAGCCATGTGTACCTCTTCAGTATCAACGGCAAAATGCACCAGACAGCGCTGCTTGAAGGCAAAAAGCAGTTCATTGGGATCACGATCGCGGTACTGCTGCCTGGCATGCACGACGTTCTGCCCTGTAAGATGATTTTTAAGTTCTATCGACACCACAGGGAGGCCGTTCAGGGCAAGTACCATATCAGGAATCGCTCCACTCTCAGTTTCAAGCTGACGGATCACCGTCAACCGGTTTTTGTTGAATCGTTCGAGCGCAACAGGGT
Source organism: Chlorobiales bacterium (assembly GCA_026390855.1). Taxonomy (GTDB): domain Bacteria; phylum Bacteroidota; class Chlorobiia; order Chlorobiales; family Chlorobiaceae; genus Chlorobium. The sequence continues at coordinate 45,199 of JAPLFE010000044.1, forward strand.
CCATTCCAGTATTCGGGGCAAAGAACGCCATCCGCACCGTTTTACCGAAACACTTGAATCCACCTCGCAG
>JAPLFE010000062.1 GCA_026390855.1 Chlorobiales bacterium
TAGAACTCCTTAATACTCCACCCGATGCTGTTGAGACCAGAATTGAGGAACAGATTCGTCCGCTGTGTATGGATGATTTTGCTGGCCAGCAACGACTGACTGATAATCTGAAAGTATTTATTTCGGCAGCAAGAATGCGAGGAGATGCCCTGGATCATGTTTTATTGTCCGGGCCACCCGGGCTCGGGAAAACAACGCTCGCCTATATTATAGCGTCTGAGATGGGCAGCAGCATCAAATCAACTTCAGGCCCTTTGCTTGACAAGGCTGGAAATCTCGCAGGACTTCTGACGGGTCTGCAGAAGGGAGATGTGCTGTTTATTGATGAAATTCACCGTATGCCACCAGCTGTGGAGGAGTATCTTTATTCGGCAATGGAAGATTTCCGTATTGATATCATGCTTGACAGTGGGCCTTCTGCAAGGGCAGTACAGCTCCGTATCGAGCCTTTTACCCTTGTGGGAGCTACGACACGTTCTGGACTTCTGACTTCACCGCTCAGGGCAAGGTTCGGCATCAACAGCCGTTTTGATTATTATGCACCGGAACTTCTTGAAGGTATTATTATAAGGGCTTCAGGGATTCTTGGTATCGGGATTGATGAGGAAGCTGCGTCGGAAATTGCTGGACGTTCAAGGGGAACACCTCGCATTGCCAACAGGCTGCTCAGGCGTGCCAGAGATTTTGCACAGGTTGACGGTGTAGAGCTTATAAACCGCTCTATAGCCATGAAGACCCTCGACTGTCTGGAAATTGACGAGGAGGGACTGGATGATATGGATAAAAAAATCATGGAGACCATTGTCAACAAATTTAATGGCGGTCCTGTAGGCATTGCTTCCCTTGCTGTTTCGGTGGGTGAAGAGAGGGATACTATTGAAGAGGTTTACGAACCGTACCTTATCCAGGCAGGCTATTTGACAAGAACAACAAGGGGAAGGGTTGCAACACGGCAGGCATTTATACGTTTTTCAACCGGTGGAGACCATAATGAATACCCTTTGTTTGATGTGCAGCAGGATCGGTAAATTTCCGGTATACCGGTTTGAGTGGCTGCGTCTCCTCTCTATGTTCCTTGCCTGTGCGATTCCCTGTATTATTTTTCTTTCATCATGCTCTTCCAGGCCTGTTCTTTCAGACAAAATGGCTTCAGATTCACTTGCTGAAGTTACAAAAAGAGAGTTTGTTGCTGCATCGCTGCTGAGTGTTAAAGGAGAGTACAGGGGGGCAGTTGACCGATATCGGAAGCTTCTTTTGGTTGAACCCTCCAATGCAGCAATTTATTATGCACTCTCTAAAGCTTACGTCGGACTTGGTGTTGTCGACTCCGCCCGTCTGTACAGCGAAAAAAGCGTTTTGCTTAATCCAGGAAACAAATATTATCTCAGGGCTCTGGCCAGCATAGCTCATCAGATGCAGGATTTCGAGCGGGCCTCCGAACTTTACCGTCAGCTGGTTGCGCTTGACCCGGGCAATCCAGAACCGCTCTCATCCCTTGCGCTTGAATATCTTGCAGCTGACCAGCCAGAAAAAGCCCTTGCTGTATTTCAGCAAATTCTGGCAATTGACCCCAGAGACAAGACCGCGCAGGCCCAGGTGTTACTGATGGAAATAAAGCTTCTTCATTATTCTGATGCGATAAGTACCGTGCTGAGGCTTATTGAGCAGGGTGATGAAAAGGAAAAGCTGCGTCTTACCCTTGGAGAACTTTACATGCTTAACGCACAGCATGAACTTGCCTATAAGACTTTCAGAGAGGTGCTGAAAGGAAATCCCCGATATATTCCAGCATGGCTTTCCCTGTTCGAGGTTTCCGTACAGACTAAGAATCGTCCTGTTTTTCTTGAAGATCTCAAGCAGTTTTACAATACCAATAAGGTGAGTCTTGAACAGAAAATAGATCTTGCCAGGCTTTTTGTTTTACGTTCGGCACAAGACAGCGCTTTTGTTGAACCTGCTTACGCCATGATCGATGAAATTAACAAGCATCATCCAGAAAATGGTAAGGTCTATGCGCTTAGAGGCAATGCAAAACTATGGCATAATCAAGGCGCTGGCGCCATAGCTGATTTCAAGAAGGCACTTCTCATTGAACCTTACAATGTTGAAATCTGGGAAGATATTGTTGCCGCCTATCTTTTGCAGAAAAATTTTCGGCAAGCTGAGCAGGTAGTTATCAGCGCAAAAAAGCGATTACCCAAATTGACTGTGAGGCTTCGTGTTCTGGAAGGTGAAGTGCATTATCAGTCAGGCGATATTAAAAAGGCGGCAATCCTGTTTGAAAAGGCCCTGCAGCCAAAAAACGCAAAAAAGGATAAACAGCTTTATATGCAGGCAGCGAGCACTCTTGCTTTATGCTATGATAAACTCGGTTTTCCCGACAAAAGCATTCGAGTTTATGAGACCATGCTCGAAGTTGATTCCGGCAATTTTCTTACCATGAACAACCTTGCCTATATACTTGCAGTACAGGGAAAAGAGCTTTCGAAAGCCAAAGAACTTGCTTTGAAGGCTGTTACCGCTGAACCGGAAAATGCAAGTTATCTTGATACACTTGGCTGGGTATTGTTCAAGGTTGGGGAGTATGAAAAGGCTCGGGAAATTCTGGAAAAAGCAGTAGACATAGATGCACATGAGCCTGAAATACGGGATCATCTCAGCAAAGTGTATGAGAAGCTTGGAAACCATCAAAAAGCCGAAGAGATGAAGGAAAAGATGAAGATACTTCTGCAGAAATAGTATTGCTTAGCATTGTGAGTTCTTTCGACTTTATCTTTTTCGATAGTGGTATTCTGCAGGCTGTATTTCGAGCTTCTTCCTCCTATGTTAGTGAATCCAGTTTGACCTTGAGAGCCCTGAACTCTGAAAAGTAACCAGAGTGAGGAGCTGGCAATGATGTTGTCAGCAGTGGTGTTATCATAAGTGTACGATGTTAAATTACGCCTCACGATTGTACCCATCCATATATCACCGTTTCCAATGAAACTGGCTTTAAAGGCAGCTCGTAACAAACTTCTGATAATTCCTTCGGACATTATCGGAAGCCTTTTTCCTATCCTGTATGTTAGAAAACTGTAGTAAGTTTTACTGAGTACATTAAACGCAATGCCACTGAAAATCACTTTTGTTTACTGGTATTCCGTGTTTGCTCAGTTCAAGTAAATAGCAACGATGAAATAGGTTATGACGCTTTCAGTGAATTCACAAAAGCCCTTATATGAGCACTTTTCGCACATCAAAGACACCAAAATTGTTCAATCACTCATCCCTTAAACGATTACTTAATTCCAACAGGAGCTTTCCAAAGAACCTTGTGCCGATTCTTGGGAGATCGCGTTGTGAGTGATGAAACAAAGAAAAAAATACGCCAGCTCTATCAGTTCTTGAAGGAAGCCAATCAGCTTCGGTTTCGTCCTGTACGCACACTTTTGGAGCAACCAAGAATTGTCAGACTTTCAGACATGCCGAACCATCCCGATATTCAGCTCTTTCGGCAGGTGTGCAATGATAATATCCAGGAAATCCCAGACACGCTTCAGAGGTTGCTCAAAGTCTCAATACGACCGATCCTGACGGCGAGACCATTACCATCCTCTTTGAAGACGACGAACAGCGTGTGGCAGACTTTAATCAGTGGTTGATACAGCGCAAAGACTGGGTCGAACCTGAACTTTCAGCTCGTCGTGCCATGCTGTTTTTCGAGGCATTCTACGAAATGTATTCAGCTCTTGAAAAAGATGGTGAAGATCTTGAACTCCTTGTGGGTGATGGTACCCTTTTATGGCAGACAATATCAGACATTGATGGGCCGGTGACGGTGCATCATCCGGTTCTTCTCAAGCGAGTGGAGCTTCAGTTCGACCCAAATATCCCTGAATTTACCATTCACGAAACCGACAGGGAGCCCGAACTCTACAGCAGTCTTTTCGTTGACTTGCAGGCAATAGCCCCAGAGGCCATACGTAACCGAAAAAATGAACTCGAAGCTTCCGGTTATCATCCCATGGGATGGGGAGATACTGAAGCATTCCTTCACGCCTTTATCCAGACAGTTTCACCGCTCAAAGGCGAGTATCTTGATACCCCACCCAGCGATGGCGCCACCACTACACCCTGGCTCTATCGTGATATGGTGCTTATCCTGCGAAAAAGGATTGTCGGACTCGCCAATGCCATTGATGCCATTATCGATGATATTGACAAAAAAGATATTTTCCCACCATCTTTAGCGCAAATAACCGGCACAACGGCTGAATGGGAAGGCGAGGGCCTGGTTGACGGTTCAGACAACGTTACAGGCGATGATGCTCAAAAACAGCATGTCAGTGATGACGATATTCTTCTTGCCAAAGAAGCTAATAACGAGCAGATGCAAATCATCCGCCGGCTTGAATATAGCGGTTCAGTAATTGTTCAGGGTCCACCCGGTACCGGCAAAACCCATACGATCGGCAACCTTATAGGGCACCTTCTTGCTCAGGGAAAATCCATTCTGGTCACAGCACAGACCGCGAAAGCTCTGCGCGTTTTACGTGACAAAATACCTGAAGTGTTACAACCCTTAGCTGTGTCGGTTCTTGGCAGCGACCAAAGCGCCCGACGTCAGCTTGAGTCTTCCATAGGCTCTATAACAGAACGATTAACCAGTGATAGTGCGCAAACTCTTCTTGAAAAAGCTCAAGCACTCGAAACTGAGCGCAGGATTTTGCTGAACAAAATGAAGCTGCTGTCCAACATGCTTCGTCATGCACTCGAAAACGAGTACCGCGATATTAGAGTTGGTGAACAGCCCTATACCCCATCTGACGCAGCAAGGTTTGATTCTGCCAACCGCGAAGCTCACGGATGGATTCCTGCACCGATAAAAAAGGGAGCAAGTTTAGGCATGTCCGAGCAGGAACTGTATCGGCTCTACGCTCTTGGTACCCTATTTACCGCTGATGAAGAGAGGGATGCATTGCTACCCTTGCCAGAACTGACGGCCCTTCCCTCTGTATTGCAGTTTCAAGTACTGGTTTCGGAGTATCAGCATCTTACAACAACAGATTTAACATTTGGAGCAAATCACTGGAAACCAACAAACGGAAGTAGCGAAGGTTTAGAAAAGATACTTCATGAAGTAACAGTCGAGTTTTCCGCTGACCTCCGACTTCAGGCATGGCGACCCTATGCCATTGTAGCCGGTATCAATGGTGGCACTGAATACAAGATGTGGGAACAGCTGATTACAACTATTGAGAATGCAGCGGAAGCTCACTCCAAACATGGATTGGTGCTTCATCACCGTCCTAAACTATCCGAACAACTTTCTCTCGACAAGCAACGCCAAATAATCATTGAAATTTCTGAGCATATAGAGAGTGGAGGGAAATTAGGGTTCCTGCAACTTGCAACCCGATCGGAATGGCGACAGTTCATCAAAACAACATCAGTTACTGCAGGGCAGCCAAACCATATCGATCATTTCAAGGCACTCGGACAGCTTGCCGAACTCGAGAACTTACGCGCGAGGTTGGAATTACCATGGGACTCGATGATTGGCCGTCATATCCAACAGCCTTTTAACAGCCTCACATCTTCCCCGGAACTTGCTTGCAGAGCTCTGATTCCCGGCATACGGCGATCCCTTGATTGGCATGCATCAGTCTGGCTTCCGCTTTCAGAGAAACTGAAGAAAGAGGGCTTAAAGCTTGACGAGCTGATGGCTTCACTTCATCCTGAAACAAGTCAGATTGCCGAATACTTGCTCATTGAAAAGATAGCCCTCTCAATACTCCCTGAGTTAATGAGGGTGGAAGCCATGCGGCGCAAATTACGAGAATGTGAATCAGCATTCACTCAATTAGCCAGTCTCGCAATGCAAGGGGATACAACTTCACCCGATCAGGGATGTATCGCCCGTATCATTGATGCCGTCAGAACTCGAAATCCAGAGAGTTACTCAGCCGCTCTAGAATATACCCGCAGGCTTCATGCATTGAAATCGTTGATTGTTGAACGCGCAGCATTGGCATCCAGGCTTGCCCTTGTAGCTCCAGGATGGGCAGAGCAGATAATCCAACGGATTCCTCCTCATCATCAAGCCTCAGCTCCGGGGGATATACCATCAGCATGGACCTGGCGGCAGTTGCACGACGAGCTTCTTGAGCGCGACAAGTTAGACGCTCAACAACTCCAGAATACTCTTGACTTGGCAAGGGAGAGGTTGCGGCAGATTACTCAATGGTTAATCGATGCAAAAGCCTGGGGTAAGCAACTTGAACGCCTTCAAGGCAATCCGTCGACCCGACAAGCTCTGGTAGGTTGGCTCGATACAACCAAACGCCTTATCTCGACCCGTCAGATAACCAAACGCCAGACCCTCCTTACCGAGTCACGGAAGCTCATGAAAAAATGCGCCGATGCAGTGCCTGTATGGATTATGCCGATTTCAATTATGGCAGAGAGTTTTGATCCTCACACGATGCGCTTCGATGTTGTGATTATTGACGAGGCAAGCCAAGCCGGCCTCAATGCGTTGATTCCGCTTTATCTTGGTAAACAGGTCATCGTTGTCGGCGACCATGAGCAAGTCACGCCCCTTGGGATAGGTAAAGGGCAGACAAGTTTGGAAAATTTGCGCAAATCAATGCTTCAGGATATTCCGAATGCACACCTTTTCGACAACCAGTCCTCGATTTACGATATCGGCCGGCAGTCTTTTGGTGATGCAATCCGGCTGATAGAGCATTTCCGGAGTGTTCCCGAAATCATTGCATTCAGCAACCAGCTTTCCTATGAAGGGAAAATCCGGCCACTACGCGAATCAAATTCAACAGACATAAAGCCAGCCTGTGTTGGATGTCGTGTTTTGGGTATTCGTGAAGGCAAAACAAACAAAGCTGAAGCCCGTCGCATTATTGACACCATCAAGGCAATGATTCAGCACCCACGCTATGCGCGAAAAACTATCGGGATAATTTCCATGCTTGGCGAAGAACAGGCAATGGTAATCCAGTCACTGCTTCATAAAGAAATTCCCGGTATTGAGATTGAACAGCGGCGGATCCAGGCTGGCATTTCCGGCGAGTTTCAAGGCGATGAACGCGACATTATTTTTCTTTCAATGGTCGACAGTCCAGGAACTGAAGGCCCTCTTCGTACCACAGGCGAAGGCGCCTTCGAGATGACCAAAAAACGTTACAATGTTGCAGCCAGTCGAGCCCGCGACCAGATGTGGGTTATGTACTCATTCGATCCAGACCTTCATCTTAAGAATAACGATATTCGGCTTAAGCTTCTTAAGCACATTTTTGATCCGCTTGCAACTCTCAGGGCATTCAATCAGGAAGCAGGCAAGACGGAATCTCCCTTTGAACGCGAAGTGCTCAAACGCTTAACAAACGCCGGATACTATGTGAAATCGCAATGGCAGGTAGGGTATTACCGGATTGATATGGTTGTTGAGGGAGGAGGCAAGCGCCTAGCCATCGAGTGTGACGGTGATCGGTACCATCCAATTGAGAAACTGGCTGACGATATGGACCGTCAGGCTATCCTTGAGCGACTCGGCTGGCAGTTTGTCCGGATTCGGGGAAGCGTCTTCTATAGAAACCAGGAATCAGCGATGCAGCAGGTATTCAAACGGCTGGAGGAATTGGAAATACCGCCGGAATCTCATTCCGATGAATCACACGTTTCAGATATGACGCTGATCCATGAACTTGATGATATTATCCGCTACAGCCAGAATACAGAGGGGGAATTGATTGTCGAGGAGTAGCCTTTCTACAAATAATTTACCGATACTTTTTGATGCCATTTTTTTAATCCATAAGGTATACTGTGTAACTGATTTTTTAGAATATGGTTATGAAGGGTTAGTCGGCGCTCTTAACACATTTGTAATAAGGAATGCATGAACTCTTGTAAAATAAAGCGTGACAACGAAAGCTCTATAGCTTACATTATAAGCAATAATACCTGCCACGCTTCCCACTTGAACAGCGCACCCGGGCAGGTTTTCGCTTTTAACAGGGTTTTGTCTTTTAATCTCAAAAGCTGAAGCCCATGGTATACAGTAAACCCGCAGTATCAAACCCCGATCAAATCATGAAACTGAAATGGTATCCCTTATTGCGATTATCATGTTGCTAGCATAGCGTGAGAAGTCATTCCATTTAACCATTTTTAATCTCTTATTCCATTTCTAATACAAAAGTGCTATAATACGCCCTAAAAGGAGGTGGGTATATGGCACGACCAGCCAGTGGTAAGGACGTTTTAGATAAGGCAAAGGAAACATTGGCAAATGCTCGAACAGTAGAAGAGCTGCG
>JAPLFE010000012.1 GCA_026390855.1 Chlorobiales bacterium
GACGCAGCTCTTCTACTGTTCGAGCATTTGCCAATGTTTCCTTTGCCTTATCTAAAACGTCCTTACCACTGGCTGGTCGTGCCATATACCCACCTCCTTTTAGGGCGTATTATAGCACTTTTGTATTAGAAATGGAATAAGTCAATTATTTGCGAAGAGGAGCCGTATTTTCTGAAACTGGTCAGTTATATCCATCTTAATCCACTGAGGGCCGGACTTGTCGGCTCATTGGAGGAACTGGCCAACTACCCTTGGAGTGGTCATGCTGCAATAATAAACAGGATAAAGCGTGACTGGCAGTATCGGGAATATGTACTCCATTATTTTGGCCAAAAAGAGAGAGAGGCGCGAAGTGCATATCTTCAATTTGTGTTAGAGCAGAGCAGCCTGGGCAAGCAGTCTGAACTTACCGGAGGCGGTTTGGTGCGCTCCGCAGGCGGATGGTCGGAAGTGTTATCGTTGCGTCAGCGAGGTCAGAAGCAATTTAGCGATGAGCGGATACTTGGTAGCGGGGAGTTTGTAAAGGAAATACTCGATGAAGTTGAAGAGACGGTGAAAACCGTTGTCCCAGATACCTCGAGCAAAGTAAATGCCATGGAAGCTTTGGCAGAGAGGTGTGAAGAGGCAGGTATTACATTGCATGCATTGCAATCAGGGAGTAAGCGCCGTGAGTGCACCGAGGTACGTAAAGAACTTTCTCGTCATTTTGTACTTGAATTAGGGTTATCCTATGCTGATACTGCTCGAGTGCTTGGTATATCATCTTCGGCCGTTAATCAGATTCTTCGCCGATATACTTAGTACGAACGTTGATGCTTTTGCAACAAAACTATTTACGGAACGTTCATGACTAACTGTATTTAATTCATTGAGATAGTGCTTTAAAGGAAAGTCTTATCTTGTGCTAAACTCAATTCGCACAGCGCAAAATCCCTCGTTCAAGCCGCCAGTTTAGTTCACTCATTATGCCAGAAAAGTGCCTCCCGTTCTTTAAGAAAGCAGTTTTCTTAAAGGATAACCGGGTGAGTAATAAAGGGCGCTTGACAGCGCAAGAAATTGGAGTTCATAACGTACAGTGGCACCCTTCTTATTGCTGAAGGGAGTTGCCTGAGGAAGTGGTGATTTGTAATTGTGGCTGGGTGCTGTATATTCAGTGGGAAAATTTATAAGTAACACCCATAGTCCTTCGTCGTTTAACGGTGCGAACCAAACTCAGCTTGCTTGGCGATGAAAATCTAATCAACTCGAACTATAAGGAGGCGAGAAAAAGTCATGAGTGAGCAACCCAATTCCGATTCCATCCAATCCAACTCCATCGCAGTCGCTGCAGCGCCATCCATCTCCAGGCTCTTGGGACTGGTGCCGATTTTACCGGGAGAGTCAGTTGATCTTTACCAGGCAAGTCTTGAGACACTCATCGAAGAGTTAGGTGCTCGTTCAGTGCTTCAGGTCTACCTTGCTGAAAAAATTCATGAATGCCTCTGGTGGATGCGTCGCTATGAGGAGCAAAAGCGGGCGACAGTCATTGCTGAGATGGCCTCAGAGGCCAGTAACGGTTTGACTCTTAACAGCACCATGGAGGAATCGGACATTCGCAGTACGCTTCTGAGCAATAAGGTTGGCGTCGGAGTCGAAAAAGCCTTCAAGTCCCGGGACCACACTCTTGAGTCCCTCCGGCAGGTAGCCATGGCAGGGACGTCTTCGTCACTTTTTCAGCTCGACCAGCAAATCGCACTGCAAACAAAAATCCTTGCTGGTCTGCAGGGCTCTTATGAAGTGGCGTTTAACCGCAAAACGAATGTCGAGCGCTTGCGTCTGCAAAACGCATTGCTCCGTCGCAATTTGCAGTCTATCGAAGTGGAAGCTGAAGAGCTCTCCGAGGCATGACGAGCGCTAAACGTATCGCCGCAAATCAGCGTAACGCAGAGCTCTCATCTGGCCCACGAACAGACGAAGGCAAACGCCACTCCGCCATAAACGCCACGCGGCACGGCCTCACAGCATCGATCGAAACCTCCCTCTGGGCTCCTCACCTCCAGCCGCTTCAGGCCCTTCTCGAGTCCGATGGATTGAATCCATCAGAATCGAAAGCCCTTGCACTATGCATCCTCAATTACGAGCGCAACGTCAAGCACCAGCGAAAGCTCCATCATGTCCTCAGGTACCTCAGGCGAGCAGCCAATCAGTTCATCAGGCAGTGCAAGGGCTTGACGATCTGAGGCGAAATAGTAAAATTTACAAAACGAACCCATTGAGTTATTAGCAAAAGGGCACCCTTCACTCAAGCTGCCCGCATAGTTCATTCGTTTTGCACGAACATTGCTTCCCTTTCTTTAACAAATATTCCTTTCCCTTTAAGAAAAAATCTCTTATCATTTAAGAAACCTATTTTTTTAAAGGATAAGGGATGATTAATAATCAAGAGAGGGGCGAGGAGATACGGCGCCAAATCGTCAGGGATGTCGGAGAGCATTCTGCTGATATTTCCAGACATATTTCCAAAATCTTCTCTATAACTCCTCAAGCAGTATATAGCCATATGCAACGCCTTGAAAAAGAGGGCTGGTTGCAATCCAGTGGCAGTGGGAAGGGAAAGAGATATTTTTTAGGGGATCTCAGGGTGCATAAGTCGGTGTTTTCTCTTGCGGATGGTTTGACAGAAGATGGTGTTTGGAGGAATGAGTATTCATTTGTAGTTGAAGGCTTGCCTGAAAACATTGTCGATATATGCCACTATGGTTTTACTGAAATGGTAAATAACGTCATTGATCATTCTGGCGGGAAACAAGTTTTTATCTCTGCTTTACGAGATAAGGAAAAAATCATGATCTCCGTGGCTGATGATGGAGAGGGCATTTTCAAGAAGATCAGGAGGTTGTGTAATCTGGATGACGAGCGCCAGGCTCTCTTTGAGTTATCTAAAGGAAAATTGACTACCGATCCGGATCATCATACTGGAGAAGGGATTTTTTTTACTTCGAGGGTATTTGATGAGTTTGAAATTGATTCAAAAGGTGTGAGGTTCTGCCATGATGATCGGTTTGAATTTGATTTGATTCTGGATTCCGGGTTTTCTGAAAACGAAACCGGGACTGCCGTATATATGCTTCTTAAGAGAGATTCGACGCTTGATATACAGAGAGTTTTTGATGAGTATGCAGGAGCGGATGATTTTCAGTTTAGCAAAACCGTGATTTCTGTTCGGTTAGCGCAATACGAAAATGAGAAGCTTGTATCTCGATCTCAGGCGAAAAGGATGTTGGCTCGTATAGAGAGGTTCAAGCATGTAATTTTTGACTTTGATGGGGTTTCGGCGATAGGCCAGGCATTTGCAGACGAAATATTTCGCGTTTATGCCCAGCATCATCCCGACATTGTGTTGTTACCAGTAAAAATGGAAGCGAATGTAGAGAAGATGGTTAGGAGGGCTATTTTATCAACGGCAGCAAATTAGACCGCCATTGCTATGCGAAAATTTTTCTTTCCCTGTCACCTCTTTTTATATTAGAAGTATATCCTCAGTATGATATTAGCCCTGTTAATTGTAAACGGATTGTCTTATGAAAGTTTATGCAAAAAAATATGTTACCCAGCTATGGACCATGTTCCTGCTTGCTGGCCTGAGTATGGTTACTCTTTCTTCACTTTCCTCTGCGGCCACACCAAAAATTGGTGACAGCTACAATGGTGGGATCGTATTTTATGTTGATGGTACCGGTGTGCATGGTCTTATTGCCGCTAAAGCGGATATGACGGGTTCTTCTGGAAAGGCGGAAGGGTTCTTTAACTGGTATGCTGCTAAGATTGCTGCGAGTACTTTTATTGATGGTTATTGCGACTGGTTTTTGCCAAACAAGGAACAGTTGAATCAACTTTATATCCATCGCGGCAGTGTGGGTGGTATTAATAATACCTATTACTGGAGCTCTTCTGAGAATGATTCTAATAAAGCATGGGGTCAAGACTTCACCAATGGTGAGCAGCTTAATGGTAATAAGACGAACACCAGTCATGTAAGGGCTGTTAGGGCGTTTTAATCCACCTTCCATTTTCAATCGCCAATTGTAACTTCCTATTGTCTGACTCATAAACGAAGCCGAAACGAGAGCGGAGCTGATTGGCCCCTCTACCAGAGGCCGGCTGCATAAGAAACTGATGTGTCACCTGTAGTTAGTTTGAATATACTCATCACTTTTTTGCAATTCTCTCTGATAGAATATTGCCTCTTGTTGCAATAAGCTTCGACATAACATTTAGTTTTTACGTTTTTCCGGAATAACAGATTTCCGCACGAGAGCAGTGTACGCAATTGCTGACGCAACAATCACCGTTTTGTGTTCTTGTGGAAATTCTCAAGACCTTTAGAAAAATTAAAAACAGAGAGCCGAAGGAGGCAGGGTACGCAGTGATATTTCAGTTTATTTTATCATTTTTTGACACATGCATCAACAAATGTGTAGATCTTTTAATGATATTCCAGTGTTATACTGGTACTTACCGATAAGAGAAAGGGCTTCTATTCATTCTCAGTTTTAGTTTGCATTGAATATCATTTACCGTTTTATCTGCGGCCTAACTCTAGGCGAAATAAGCCGTAAACTTAAAAGTTATACGAGAGATGGAGGCTCCGCTTCATGAAAATTCATTTCTGGCGGTTTCCATCAGGAATGGTGTTTTTTTGCCTTTCTTTTATTTTTTCAGGCTGCAGTACTGACAATAAGGTAAATGAATCACTAGAGCCGCTTTATCAACAAGCGATATTGTTGAGCAGTCGCGGCGATTATCTGAAATCGCTTGACCTCTATAACAAGGCACTTGCCCTTGATACCCTGAATACTTCATCTTCAGGGGTTGTTAAGGCATTGAATGAGAAACGCACTCTTGAAGGTCTGACAGGGGAGTATTATGCGGCTTTAAAAACCACGGCGCGTCTTGAAAAACTGCCGAGGGGTGTATTGCCTGATTCACTTCGTAATACATTGTTTGCTGAAAAGGCGGTCTGGCTTCGAGAGTTGGGATGTTTTGCTGCTGCAGCAGCTTCTCTTGAAAATATAGGAGATCAATCTCCTGCTGTAAGATTTGAACTTGCATCGCTCTATCAGAAGTGTGGCGATTACAAAAAAGCTGCCGGTATTTATCGCCGACTTTCTAGTTCGGAGAGTGATCCTGTTACCAGGATGACCGCATATGCAGGCCTCCTGGAGTGCATGGTGGCGCAGCCACAACCTGGTTTCGAACGTGCTGATGCTATTGCAGTGAAAATTGCTGCGGAATCGGGTAGGATTTTAGCGATGGATGGTGCATTTGAGCAAAGGATTCAAGCGCTCAGATCGGGGGCAAAAAGCCTTCAACTTCTTGAAAAGCATCGAAGAAATGCCAGCTTTTTTTTGTTCAAAGCACTGATTCTTGCTGAAAAATCTCGAAATCCTTTTCTGTTACAAATACTCCGTTTGGAATCGAATGCTGCCATCGTGCGCAAACCCCTTCCTTTCCGTGAAGCTGCTGAATATTTTCGCATAAAAAATATGCAGTACGCTCAGGCATCCTCCCTTTTAATGCTTGGTGGGAGCAAATCGCTTAAAGGTGAGGAGCGGATTACTGCTTTGCAGCAGGGGTTTTCGGTCAATAGATATTTTGCCCCTCCTTATCCGACAAACGAACTTTTACAACTTGAAAATAAATCATCGCTGCGTCTTACAGGTTTGTTGCTTGAGAAGTCAAGGATTTTCGAGCTGTTCGATGCCGGAGAACAAATTGGCAATATTGATTTGCAACGTTCATTGCAAATTTATAGAAAATCTTTCAGTTTGGGCAAAGGTCATGAAGCTTTAGAATCAGAAATCTCTCGATTGCTGCATGAGATTTCGGGTCTGCTTCAGCGCAAAGCCGATATTTTTATTCGTGCGGAAGGATATGAAAAAAATCGGACTGCTGATCAGGCGCTCAACATCAAAAGAGGTCGATTGATTGAGCTTCTTCCTGAGGTCAGGGTCATTAACCCGGTTGCAGCTGAAGCCATTCAACTCATTCCCGTTACTCTTGGTACAGTTCAGGCTTCCCTGAAGGATGATCAAGCGATAATAAAACCGCTTCTCTCAGACAGTCTTTGTGGTGTTATGCTTATTGGTAAACGGCAGTTGCAGATAGCTGGAGGTAAAGTTTGTTTTGATTCACTTAATACACCAAATTCTAAAATAGATGCTTTCAGGCGTGAGCTTGCCTTAAGCTCTCCCGAACATCAGCAGCCTGGTGTTGAACAGGAATGGTTCAACAAGGCTTTTTATGAGCCTCTGGCTGGATCACTGGGTAGTTACAAACATCTTGTTGTGATTTGCGATCATCTTTTTCCTTATCATCTTTTGAACACTGCAAATCATTCTGTTCCTGAAAAAAGGTATGCATTTCTGCAGTCAATTAAGGAGTTATCTTTATTATCGGAGCACCAGGAACCAGATGCAGGATTATCCAGGATTTTTTTTTATCGGGCTCATAACGTGGCAGGAGCCCGTCTTCAAAAACTGCTCTTTCCGCGTGACAGGGTTTTTATTCTTTGGAAAAACTACAGCAGTGCTGAAATTGAAACTCTTCGTCAACAGATTGCTCAACAGATGCAGGGTACGGTTTCTGTTTCGGGGGCATTGTTTTCTTTTGGCAATAGTTCGACAGCCGGTCGTGAAATATGGATGAATATTTCCTCATACGGAATCGATTAATCAGCGAATAAAGGTGTTAATGTTTTTTATTTATTCCTTTAAAACGATGAATGAGAGGGTTATATAATCATGCTTAGCATTGACAAGCTTCTCAGCTTTTTTGTAAATTTATGACACTGAGATTTTTTTGATTTTCTTGAGTTGTCGTAATTGGAATTGCAGTCTATGACGGAAAATGCATCAGGTAGCACGGCATTGGAGCTTCTTGCAAAGAAGCTGAAAAATACGAGAATGGAAAGAAATCTTTCCATTGATGATGTAAGCCGAATGATCACGGTACCAAAGAGTTACCTTGAAAAGATAGAGGCTGGGGATTTCAGCTTTCTTCCCAAGGCATATATTATTGCGTTCATTAAGAAGTATGCCATCCTGATGGACGTTGGAAGCGATGATACTTTTGAACAATGCAAGAATGAGTTACAGCGTACCGGGGCTCCTAAACGTGAGGTTTCTATCGAGCCGGGTGTTCCTAAAACGGGAACTTCACAAAGCTGGTCCAAGACTCTCCAGAATTTGAGGCTCTCAGGATCTTTTTTGTCCTTAAAAATTGGTATTGCGTTTGTTGTATTAGCAGGATTAGTAGTCTTTTATATGCTTGGTAAGGAGCAAGTTACACCTTCTCGTCCTTCTGGGGTGGTTGCTTTGCCTTCCCCTACGACTGATGATACTGTGGCTGTTGCTGAACAGATTGTAGATTCTTTAATGATTGCCCCTGCGAATAAACCTGAAGCCAAAGTTGCATCGGTACCTCCGGATAATCCTTCGCAGTCCAGTATTGATTCTGTTTCGAGCGCTGTTTCTGTTGCATCTGCTACCCCAGCTCCTGCTCCTCCCGTTCCCGTATCTCAAGTAGTTGCAGTTTCTGCGAAGGCGTCCAGTGATAAGGAGTGGGCTAAAAATGTTTCTTTTACCCCATCCTCACGATCTTCTCCTTACCGGAAAATACTTGTTGTACGTCTGGTGGAAGATTATTCATGGGTCAAGGTTGTCGCTGATGACAGCGCAAGGGTTTATGCGGGTGGACAGTTTAAAAACGGACAGGTACTTCGATATGAGGCCCACGACAAGTTCTGGGTTAACATTGGTCGACCAAAATATGTCGAGTTATACCTTAATGGCAAAAAAATCCCGCCATTTACTGATCGGATTCTTATTCTTAAGTGACTCTTTTTTGTACAGTTTATCCCTTTATTTTCGGAGAGTGTAGCTTTTTTGGTATAAATAGGATAAATTGAGTCTTATTATAAGGGTGATAAAGTTGGTTCAATATTTTTTAATGCATGTACATCGGAATTCATACGGTTGAAGCAACGTGAGGTTTCTGGGATAAAAAATCTGATAGCTTAATTGCGTTAGTTGTTATGTTAAAGAGAAGTTATTGTTTTATTATTGGTTTTTTAGAAAAAGAAAGGCTCTCTATCTTTTGATTATTCAATCGCTTGAACGGCGGGCCATGAGATATGAGATGCAATGCAGGATTTTAATGTGTTTTTGGGTAACTGTTCTGCATAACATTTTGATTTCTGGAAGAACAGTAAACGCGATGAATAAAATAACAATGGCATAAGCCAAAACCACGAATATTAGCACTATGGCAGACATGAAGGTTTATTTTGATCACAATGCCACAACCCCACTGCATCCTGAAGTGAAGAAGGAAATGATTGCAGCTATGGAGATGTTTGGCAATCCTTCCAGCATGCATTCATATGGACGTGAAGCAAGAGCAAATGTTGAGAATGCTCGTCGGCAGGTAGCTGATTTTATTGGGGCCAGCGAAAAAGAAATTGTCTTTGTCGGTAGCGGGTCGGAAGCAAATAACACTGTACTCTCGCTTTTTGTCTGTGGTTCCAGCCAGTGTATTCCTGGTTCAAGGATGCGCAGCTCTATTATTACCACTAAAATTGAACACCCTTGTGTTCTTGAAACATCAGAATGTCTAGGACACCGTGGTGTACGGATAAAATATCTTGATGTTGACCAATATGGTAAAATTGATCTTGACCAACTTGCAGGTATGCTTGGTGATGATGTTGGCCTGGTTTCGGTTATGATGGCAAACAATGAAATTGGTACTCTTCAGGATATTGAAACCATTGCAAAAATGGTGCATGAAAGTGGTGCATTAATGCACACTGATGCTGTGCAGGCGATTGGGAAGGTACCTGTTGATGTACGGACGCTTGGTGTAGACTTTCTTACCATGTCAGCTCATAAGATTTATGGCCCTAAAGGAGTAGGCGCTTTGTTTGTAAAAAAAGGCGTTCCCTATTGCCCGTTGATCAGGGGTGGTCATCAGGAGCTTGGCAGGCGTGCAGGTACAGAAAACACCCTTGGAATTCTCGGTCTTGGAAAAGCAGTTGAAATGAGAGCGCTCGAAATGCCGGAGGAAGAGGAGCGGTTGCTCGAATTGAAGCAAGTCCTTAAAAATGGGATCGAAGAGAGTATTGATGATGTTCATTTTAACGGTCATCCTACGGATTCTCTTACCAGTACACTCAACGTCTCATTTATCGGAGTGGAGGGTGAAGCTATTCTGCTTTATCTGGATATTGAGGGCATTGCAGTCTCTACAGGATCGGCTTGTGCATCAGGCTCTCTTGATCCTTCGCATGTGCTTCTTGCGACTGGTGTAGATGCTGAACTTGCGCATGGCTCGATCCGGTTCAGTATGGGACGGGAAAGTTCCAGGCAGGAGGTGGACTACCTGCTCGATGTTTTACCACGGACAATTCAAAAAATCAGAAACATGTCAACGGCTTATATAAAAGGAGGATTGCATGCTGCAAGCAGGTGAGTGGGCATATAGCGAAAAACTGAAAGAACACTTTATGAACCCGAAGAATATTCTGCAGGGTGAGAATACGGACGAGTTCGATGGTGTTGGAATGGAAGGTAATTTGCAGTGCGGGGATCAGATGATGGTGGTGATAAAGGTTGACAAGGAAAAAGAGGTAATCACCGATTGTCAGTGGAAAACTTATGGTTGTGCCAGCGCTATTGCGAGCACTTCGATTCTTTCAGAAATGGTTAAGGGCAGGACTCTGGACGATGCCTTTAATATTTCGCCAAAAGAGGTGGCTCAAGAACTAGGTGGTTTGCCGGATCACAAAATTCATTGTTCAGTTCTTGGTGACAAGGCGTTGCGGGCAGCCATAAATGATTACTATACTCGCAATGGCAAAGAGGACAAAGTTAAGCAGGAGCAGGCTAAGGTGATTTGCCAATGTATGAACATTACCGATCATGATATCGAGGATGCTGTGCTCGAAGGTGCCCGTACATATTTTGAGCTGCAGGAGAGAACCAAGCTTGGTACGGTATGTGGCCAATGCAAGGGCGAAGCTGAACTTCTGCTTGAAAAGTTCAAGCATATTCATTTCGGAGTCTAAAGCGAACTGTCAGCAGTCTTCAGGGATGGCGTGTTGTTTGATGCTTCCAGATTGTGGGATTATGAAACGATGGGGTACAAATATAGTGTACCCCATCGTTGTTTTAACTCATTCTGGATAATCTTGACAAGGTTAATATCACTCTCAATGTCACTATGAAGAAAAACTGGAAAAAAGCGGCAATTTTTTTTTCAGCGCTTGCTGTCTCGGCATTTTTAGTCAATTTCTGCTGGGAATCCCTGCATGGGTTATTTTATAAAGCACATCCGGCAATGCCAGCATCGGTTTATGTGCCCATGATGCTCACTATGGGGGCTTGGGACACTTTAGGGATATTGGGGCTCTACTGCTTTACTGCTCTTGTATCACGCACATGGTATTGGATACCCGGGTTCCGTAACAGTTTGTATTTTTCCCTGTCCGGTTTTGTTGCTGCTTTTGTGGTTGAGTATATCAGTATCTTTATATTCAATCTCTGGCAGTACGCGACTTCAATGCCTACTGTATTTGGCATTGGGCTGTTTCCCTTGTTCCAGCTGTCGTTTACCGGTCTTTTCTCGATTTTTGTTGCCCGAAAGGTTGCTGGTGACGGGTGAATGATGTAATGCAGGAGATTATCTTATTTTAAGATGCTCAAGGTGGGTACTCTTTTGGAATAATACGTTACAGGAAAACAACATTAACGATGAGAACAGAGGGTAGTAAAGCTTTTTATATTCATACGTTCGGGTGTCAGATGAATCAGGCTGACTCCGGAATAATAACAGCCCTTCTGAAGCAGGAAGGGTATCTGCCCGCAGAAAGTGAGGATGATGCGGGGATTATTCTGCTTAATACCTGTGCTGTCAGGGAAAATGCTGTCGATCGTATTGAGCATTATCTGCAGCATCTTCAGGGGCTGAAAAAAAGAAATAAAGGTCTCATTGTCGGTGTGGCAGGCTGTGTTCCTCAGTTTCAAAGAGAGGAGATGTTTTCAGCCTCTCCTGCAATTGATTTTCTTGCCGGCCCTGATACCTACCGTACTCTTCCGTTGCTTATTGAACAAGCTCGAATCGGGCTAAAGCCAGCAACTTTGGATTTCAATGCTGCTGAAACCTATGAAGGGATTGATCCTTTCAGGCAGGGATCAATCAGTGCATTTGTGCCGGTTATGAGGGGGTGCAACAATATGTGTGCTTTTTGCGTTGTGCCGTTTACACGCGGTCGAGAACGCAGCCATCCTTTCAGTTCGGTCATCCGTGAAGTACAACAGCTTGTTGCTTCCGGGTACAGAGAAGTTACCCTGCTGGGACAAAATGTCAATTCATACAATGATCCAGAAGAGCATCGCAATTTTGCAGCTCTTCTGGACGCGGTCAGCCTTGCAGCTCCAATGGCAAGGATCCGGTTTACTACTTCCCATCCGAAAGATATATCGGAGGCTCTTGTCCGTACTATTGCTGAACGCCCGAACATCTGCAATCATATACATTTACCGGTTCAGTCCGGCTCATCGGAAATGCTTGGTCGTATGAACCGGGGACATACCATTGAGGATTACCGACAAAAAATAGCATTGATTCGCTCGGTTATTCCTGGTGTTGCGCTTACAACTGATATTATCGCGGGATTTTGTGGAGAACAGGAGCAGGATCACCAGGCTACGCTTGAGCTTCTTTCGGAGGTACAATTTGATTCTGCTTTCATGTTTTTTTATTCAGAAAGACCGGGAACCCTTGCTGCACGAACCCTTGCAGATGATGTCCCTGAATCGGTGAAAAAAAGAAGGTTGCAGGAGATTATTGATTTGCAGAACAGCATTTCGAACAAACTTTATCAGGAGGCCGTTGGAAGCGTTGAGGAGGTTCTTGCTGAATCAGAAAGTCGACGATCTTCACAGCAACTGATGGGTCGTACAGCCACCAACCGTATTGTAGTTTTCGAGCGTGAAAATTATCAGGAGGGTGATCTTGTAAACGTGCTCATTACCTCAGCAACTTCAGCTACCTTGATTGGCAAGTGCGAACATTCTGATGTCCATCGGTCTTGAATCGGTGGCGATAAACACTCACTCTATTAAGAGTTTTTTATCTGGAGCTGAATTGGTAAATTATCATTTTCAAACCATTATATAAAAAAGCTCACTTAAGGGCTTCGGAGATAAGTAAAAGCATGTCAGTTCCAGTAAAACTTGGGTTGATTGATAAAGTAAGAGCACATCTTGAACTGCTTGATCCTGTTACCTGGATCAGCGTTTTCCCTTGCCTTGCAGGGGGCGTTATGGCTTCAGGGGCCATGCAGCCAACCATTCACGATTATCTTTTATTGCTGGCCATTTTTTTGATGTTTGGTCCTCTTGGTACCGGGTTCAGCCAGTCGGTAAATGACTACTTTGATCTGGAACTTGACCGGGTCAATGAACCTTCACGTCCAATCCCTTCAGGTCGTTTAACTGAAATGGAGGCTTTAGGGAACAGTATTGTTGCTTTATTGCTTGCTATGGGTATTGGAGTGTTTATCGGCGTGCATATCGGTGGTGTTCGTGGTCTGGTTATTGTCATTTCAATCATGGCCGCTCTTTTTGTTGCTTATATTTATTCAGCCCCTCCTCTCAAGCTGAAAAAGAATATTCTTACCTCGGCACCGGCAGTAGGCTTTTCCTATGGATTTGTTTCTTTTATATCGGCGAATGCCTTGTTTGGTGATATACGTCCTGAAGCTTTATGGCTTGCCAGCCTGAACTTTTTTATGGCTGTCGCTTTAATCATTCTTAATGATTTCAAGTCTGCAGAAGGCGATAAGGAAGGTGGCCTTAAATCCTTAACAGTGATGATAGGTGCTCAAAATACGTTTCTTGTTTCATTTCTGATTATTGACCTTGTTTTTGGCGTTATGGCTTACTTGTCATTTACATGGGGTTTTATAATACCAATGGTGTTTGTCTTAATCGGTCTTGCCTTGAATCTTTCAATTCAGGTTCAGCTTTTACGTGATCCAAAAGGTGGATTATCATTTGTAAAGGGTGCCGTGGAAGATGGATTTGGTCATTCAATTGGAAAGAGTGATGTTCAGGAGCATAATACTTTCCTGCGGTTTCAGGTTATTAACAACATTTTGTTTTTACTCAACAACCTGCTTGTTGCTGGAATGGTTGGATTGAAATACATCAAAGGTATCTGATTGTGCAGTTTGTATTGAGCATTTTATCAGCATCATCAGTGGTTACCGGAGGCGGTTGTTTAGGGGGATCCGATCCAGTCTTTTTTCAATAATTTCATTGTGCAGGAAATAGGGTAACCTTAACTTATAATGATGCTATGAATACTCTTCAAGCAACTTTTTTTTCACTTCCGGTTGTATGGCATAACGCACTGGTTACGTTACTGACCTTTGTTTATGTGTTCAGTGTCCCTCCTCTTATGGATTACCTTGTAACCAATTACTCGCTGCCAAGGGATATCAGCCGCAAAATTACTCATATTTGCGCAGGTTCGGCCATCGTGTTTCTTCCGCTTTTTATTGAAGGAGACTGGACGCACTATCTTAATATTACCGTGTTTGCTGTTTGGACAGTGTTGCTGATCCAAAAAGGTTTTTTTGCAGCTGATGAGGATCAGGCAGTAAAAACTATGACTCGTACTGGTGATAAGCGTGAATTGCTCAAAGGTACCCTCTATTTTGTGATTGTTGCTATGATCTGTGGCACCCTGTATTATAAACAGTTTGCAGGGGTGTTGGCGATGGCAATTCTAGGGTGGGGTGATGGTCTGGCACCGATAATCGGTACCCGATTCGGAAAATTAAAATATCGTGTGCTCAGCGATAAAAGCGTTGAGGGTAGTCTTGCTTTTCTTGCAGGAAGTATTTTTGCGGGGCTGTTTTTTGTCCGGCTTATTATTCCTGAATCTTTTGATGCAGGAAAAATTGTGACTATTGCACTGATTGCAACAATTGTGGAAGGTATAAGTCCTAAAGAGGTTGATAACCTCACCATTCCTTTTGCAGTTATTACCGCTGCCCGTTTTTTGTGAGATGGGCGCATGAAGACGAGGGATATGCCAGCCACTTTTTTTATCAGTGATATTCATATTGGATTGCAGGACGAAAAAGAAGAACAGCTCAAATTTGAAAATCTTGAGAGGCTTTTTGCAATCATCAAGAATGAAGGATGCTCGCTATATATGCTTGGTGACATCCTGGATTACTGGATGGAGTTTCGTCATGTCATTCCAAAAGGATTTTCCAGATTTTTCTGTTTATTGTCTGATCTTGTACGCCATAACATTGAAATAGTTTATGTTGCTGGAAATCATGATTTTTATCTCGGGCGATATTTTGATGATGAGCTTGGGGTAAAAACGATGTATGGTATGCATGAGAAACTGATTGATGGGCGTAAATTTCTGGTTGCTCATGGAGATGGCTTGGGTAAAGGGGATATTGGCTATAAACTTTTTGCCCGTGTTGTAAGGAACCGGTTTAATCTTTCTCTTCTGGGGTTTCATCCGGATTTGGCCATAAGTATCATGAAAGGTTTATCACGGTTTAGTCGTGAGCATAAAAAAGTCGATAGAGTTTTTGAAACTGATCGGTTGTTAAATTTTGCAGAATCGTTGGCTGCTGAGAAGGAGTTTGACTATTTTGTATGCGGCCATAATCATGTGCAAGGGATAAAGGATCTTTCAGTTACTCCAAGCAGGTATGTCAATCTCGGATCATGGATAGATGGGCGTTTTCCTTATGGATGTTTAAAAAATGGGGTTTTTCAACTCAACGAGTTATAACGTTAATTATATAGACAGCTGTTATTATGAGTAATTCAAACAAGGTTCTGAAACTTGGTTTACCGAAAGGAAGTCTGCAGGATTCAACAATCGATCTCTTTGCACATGCAGGATTTCATTTTTCCGTTCAGAGCCGATCCTATTTTCCTTCTATAGATGATGATGAGTTGGAAGCCATACTTATTCGGGCGCAGGAAATGGCTCATTATGTTGAATTGGGCGCTTTTGATGTGGGGTTGACTGGTAAGGACTGGATTATCGAAACCGATGCGGATGTAGTTGAGGTAGCAGATCTCGTCTATTCTAAAGCATCCATGAGACCGGTACGCTGGGTACTTTGTGTTCCAGAGAACTCCCCGGTACAATCAGTCAAAGACCTTGAAGGCAAGCATATAGCTACCGAAGTGGTCAATATTACAAAGAAATACTTGGCCATAGTTGAAGTGACTGAAACCGGTTCTTCGCTCAGAGCAAACAAGCTTAGGATTGTTGAGACTATTCTTGAATCAAACACCAAATTGATCGCCAATAAAAATTCATGGAATGATCCTTGGAAGCGCGAGAAGATTGAAAATATGGCTATGCTGCTGCAGGGAGCCATCAATGCTCAGGGCAAGGTTGGTTTGAAAATGAACTTGCCGAAATCCTCGCTTGACAAAATTATAGCTATTATTCCAGCTTTACGCCAGCCGACAATATCACAGCTTGCTGAAGAAGGTTGGGTGGCACTTGAGGTTATCGTCAAGGAAAAGATTGTCCGCAATCTTATTCCAGAACTTAAGAGGGCCGGCGCAGAAGGTATTTTTGAGTATGATATCAATAAACTTATTGACTGAAAGGCATTGTACCTTATTCATGAACTTGCAGGCTGCCCGTAAAGGCAGCCTTTTTTAATCGCTTCCATGCTTTTTTTTTACCAGATATTTATTCTGCTTTTACTGCTGTTTTTTTTAGGTCTTTTGTTGAGAAACCTGGTTGATTTTCCCCTTATGTCGAGAAAATCGCCTCACACAGGGCCTTTAGTTTCGGTTCTGGTACCAGCCCGTAATGAAGCACTGAACATCGAACGCTGTGTTCGCTCACTTTTGTGCCAGGACTATGGTCCGTTCGAGATCCTAGTACTTGATGACGGCTCAACCGATACTACACCAGATATGTTGGACAGACTTGTAAAAGAGTCGGAGGGGCGCTTGCGGGTTCTCCATGGTGAGCCTTTAGCGGTTGGATGGCACGGTAAAGCCTGGGCGTGTTTTCAGCTGGGACGTCAAGCTAAGGGTGAAATGCTGCTTTTTACTGATGCTGATACCATGCATGCACCTGATGCCCTACGCCGTTCGGTTGGGGCCATAAAAAAATCAGGAGCAGATATGCTTTCCATTATGCCCAATCAGGAACTCGGTTCTTTTTGGGAAAAGCTTGTGGTACCTTTGATCCATGTTATTCTCATGTGCTATCTCCCGCTTCGGCTTGTCCGGACAAACCCGAGACCAGCGTTTAGTTTTGCTAACGGTCAGTTTATTCTTTTTCGCAGGGAGTTTTATGAGCGTATTGGTGCCCATGCTGTCGTAAAAGATGCTCTCGTTGAAGATGTATGGCTTTGCAAAGCCGTAAAAAAAGCTGGCGGTACGGTTGTGGCGTTTAACGGTTATGATGTGGTCAGTTGCCGTATGTATCGTAATTTTAAGGAAATCTGGGAAGGGTTTTCAAAAAATCTTTTTGCAGCTATCGGTTACAGTACGCCAGGTCTGGTTGTGCTGATGACGCTGATTGCAGTACTCTACATTGTGCCCTATGTATTCGTGATACGTTCATCGTTTGCTGGTGAGTTCAGTGTTTTATGGTTCTGGTTACCTCTTGCCCAGATTAGCATTGCCCTTGTGATCAGGTTTATTATTGCATGGGTATTTCGCCAGTCATTCCTCATAGCTTTTTTTCATGTGCTTTCTCAGATCATATTACTTGGCATTGCAGTCAATTCATTTATTATTATAAAATTTGGTAAGGGCGCTCTCTGGAAAGGTCGAAACTATAATTTTTCAAGATAGTATGGAGAATTCGGGGAAGGCGATATTTTTTTTTAAATTGCACGATTAAAATTATTGCCTTCAACCCGTCGAACTATAGCGGGTCAAGAGTATCAATTCAAACAAGACTATTGTATGGGTTTCTTATCGAACTTATTCGGGAAAAAGGAAGTGGAATTGAAACTTCCAAAAGTTATTGAGGATGTGAACCTGATAAAAACGATGGAAGGTCATCTCGACAGGGTACTCGGTGTGAAATTCAGTGCCGATGGCAAAAAACTTGTCAGTGGTAGTTTTGATGAACAGGTAATGCTGTGGGATGTGGAAGCCGGCAAACAGCTTCTTACCATGAAAGGGCACGAAACCTGGGTTGAATGCATTGATATCAGTCGCGATGGTAAATTGATTGCCAGCGGAAGCACCGATAGCACAGTAAGAATCTGGGATGCTTCGACCGGTCAGTGTCTGCATGTCTGTAAAGGTCATGATACTGCCGTACGCATGGTGGCGTTCAGTCCGGATGGCAAAATTGTAGCCAGCTGTTCACGTGATACAACAATCAGGCTCTGGGATGTAGAAACCGGAAAAGAACTTTCTCGGTTTCTCGGTCATAAATCATATATCGAATGCCTTGCTTACAGTCATGATGGTAAAAAAATTGCAAGCTGTGGTGAAGAAACTGTCATAAAAATATGGGATACAGAAACCGGTAAAAATATTGCCAACTACAATACCAACGACAGACTCTCACATGCATTGGCCTTCAGTCCTGACGATCAACTTATTGCATTCTGTGGTAGAGATGCCAAGGTCAAGATTCTCGACGCAACAAGTGGCGAGATAGTCAAAGTGTTTGAAGGTCATGAAGATGCTGTGCGCAGCGTTTGTTTCAGTCCTGATGGTTCAAAGGTTGCCAGTGCGGCAAATGATGAATCGGTTCGCCTGTGGGATGTTCAGTCCGGTAAACTGCTGCATACCTATCGAGGCCATGTTCTCGAAGTACAATCTGTTGATATTTCTCCTGACGGAAAAATAATTGCCAGCGGAAGCGATGATCGCAAAATTAAGCTCTGGGCAATAAGATAGGAGGATCCTTTCAGTGGGTTTACGATAACCGGGAGCTCTTTGAAAGGGCCCTGTACTTTTTTTGCCAAAAATTAAAAAAGTAGCGTAAACAGCAGAACTTCCTTTTTGAATTAGCTTAAAGTGAGTAAATTCATTTTACGAAAAATAAATTCGTTTTTGAACGCCTCATGTCGAGGTTCGTTCATTGTAACGCCAAATTTAAATGGCAAAAATAAAAAGAGGTAGATATGGGTACTCAGGTTGAAGGAACTGTTAAATGGTTCAACGAAGAAAAAGGTTACGGTTTTATCGAGCAGAAAGGCGGAAAAGATGTTTTTGTGCATCATAGTGCCATCAATGGTACAGGTCGCAAAACACTTGTCGAAGGCCAGAAAGTCTTGATGGAAGTAACCCAGGGAGCAAAAGGCCTTCAGGCTGAAGACGTAACTCCTCTCTAAATTATTTTGAACCATAGGACGGTTCTTCAGGCCGTTTTGTCTGAGCGGCTTTGCCTGCGGATTAGTTATCAGCATTCACCTTTTTTTATGAATGTGGTTGTTATGCTTAACCGCACAAGGCTTTTTCAGGAGAAACCGACCAGTTTCAAACTATGACAGAAACACAAAGGGCGCATAAACAATGCGCCCTTTGTGTTTCTGTCAGTTTACAGCTACAAATAGAGTCATAGGCAACTATAAAGTATTCCTTAAAAAAAAGTATTGACTTTGTTGTCTCAAGATGGGTATAACGACATTATAAGCTGAATGCATTCAGATGCGGCACTCTATACAGTGTTAAGAGAGATTAGTTTCTGTTTTTACTTACAGCAGCGTAAAATATCCTAATTTGCGTATTATACATCTGGCTTATCAAAATCAGGGAGGGCTCTAGAGTCCAAATGGATCACTTCGGGATCTGAAGTTGTCGTGATTATCAAAGGCAAGACAAAAATAGACGGTCGAATGTCCTGCAGATTACCTATTAATCGAAGACTGTTTTAAGAAAATATTTGAGCTTAGCGATAACAATAAAATTGGGATAGAAACGATCGGCTGAAGTCGGCAACTAAAAGTATTTTTTTGATGGCTTGGAAGGGTGCGAATTCGGTGTTTCACTTGCGGGAAGTTGTCGATCCGCTGCGCACAATTGATTGCAGGAATCCATTATAAAAAACAATCTTATTTATTATGAATAGTAGTTCATCTCTAATCAATGAACTGGAAAACTACTCATTTGAATTAGATGAGGGGTGTAAGAATTATTGGAAATACCACAAAGCAAGGTATAACTGGTTTTTAAAAAAACTTAAGAGCTTGATCGAAAGTGAATCTCTTAAAAAAGATTGCAGAATACTCGATATAGCACCTTTATACCAGACGCTTTTAATGAGCAAAATGTTGCCGGATGTAGTCGGAAATTAAAAATCGACCAATTTCGGAAATTAGTAATCACCCAGGCAGCGGGTTTAAACTACGTCATTATAAAATGATTTGCTACCACTTATTGCAGCAGTAATTGTGTTTTTTTAAGCTTAGCCCCTCCTTCCGCTGGTTGTTTTTGATCAAAAATGGATCTACGGTTTTCAAGCCGGTAGCTCTTGCCGGTAAGTTTGATGACTTCGCACTTATAGAGCAGCCGATCCAGCAACGCTGTAGCAAGAACCTCATCACCAAGCATCTCCGCCCACTCTTTCGGACTTTTATTCGTTGTAATAATGAATGATGTCTGTTCATGAAGCTGGTTGACGAGTTGGAACAGACCGACGGCAACCGTTTTTTCAAGAGGGAACATCATGATGTCGTCGATAACCAGCAGGTGCGCACTCAACAAACGCTTGTACTCTCTTCCGGCTGCCGTTGTCAGTTCTTTGAACCTGATTGTCTGGATGAGGTCATCCATAGTGCGGAACAGTGCGTGATAACCA
>JAPLFE010000063.1 GCA_026390855.1 Chlorobiales bacterium
GAGTTTTATACATATTTCCATCAATATCTATCATAGGTGATTGAGGAACGTTTATTACTTCTATCGCCGTTCCTTTAGCTCTTTCTTCTATAATATTTCCTCCTTCAGATATCAATAAATCATTTTGATTCTCTAAAACAAAAATAATAAGAACCCAATTCAATAAATCATATTTTTTTACAGGAATAAGATCTGGCCATTTTTTATGCAATAATGATGTTATAGGATCTCCAATAACAACAGTCGCTGATATAATAGCACCTAGCCACCCGACAAAAGGAACACCTATACCACTCAACCATGATATCGCTAATCCAATCGGCAAACCATAAATAAAATATATTATTGGCCAAAAGATATATATTAATGAATTCCAACCTCCCCCCATAAACATTGTAATAATCATCCATAATACACCAGCAACCTCAGCTCTTAGAGCATTAACTTGGAGTGTCGCCTTCCAATCAATTTTTTTAAAATCCCTAATAAATTTGAAATCTTCTGACATTCCCACCCCTGCATTTTATAGTTTAGAAACCATCATTTATAGCAAACGAAAAATCCGCAAGGATTTTGTGCATAAAAACCCCCGCGTTCTTTTTAGTTATGATAATTTATTTAATTTAAATAAAACCATCATCGACGTATAATTATTGATTTTGAGATCAGTATTATTTACCTTATGGCCGATAGAATGTCCATAACCTTTTTGTCTGCTTGGCTCGGACGTGCCACCATCTATGAGGCCACCATCTTATAGAAAAAACCGTTCGAGGCCACATCACCGAAAGAATTATTATAGGCTTGAATCAAAGCATTCGCATAAGCAATCAATTCTCCTTAGAAAACCTCCCTCAGCAAATCAATGAAGCATTGAGCATTCCTTCGCTGATCATCTGATATTTTTTAATAACAAATGGTTTAATTTTCAGAAGCGTTAACACTCGAACTTAAGTAACTCCATTGACCATCCGCCTGTTTGGCGAATGTTACAGAGCCAAGCAGGTTTTCGCTGCTGCGTTCATCAGCATCAATACCCCAATAGTTTTCAACATCTGACAATGCAGCAATCATTGTTCCGTCACCGCCACCTACGACCAAAGCGCATCGTACATTTGATGGACATGGAAATGTGACATCAAGAAGTTCTTTCGCTTCTTTTTCCTTTAACGGATGAAAGAATACCATTGCGCCCAAATACCTCAGTTTTATGGTGCGCCAGATTTTTGAAGATAGACCAGGCGCGTTTTGTTCAAGAAAATTGCACATTACATCGACTCGTGGAACAATTTGATCGTCAGTAAAAAGGACTTCATTGATTTGTTCGTTAAGGTCTCCGGCATCCCTAAGATGAGTAAGCGCAGCTTTGCAAAGATCCACAATCATCTCCTGTGACTCATATCTTTCGTCGCTCACAATTACAGGAACCACTGTATTCATATAGGCGTGCCCAGCAATATAACTTAAAAGTGGATTCCTTGAATCAGGAGGGAGCTTATTCATAAGAGGAATGACAATATCAAGACAGGCTATGGGATCACTTGTTGCTAGTTCAAGAAGCTGAGTCATATTTGAGTCATTCATTTTGTGATTCCTCCTAACGAGTTTTTTAAGTGATACCTGATGAGTGATAAAAAATTTTCAGCTAATAAATTACTTGCTATTAACCCTTTAAAGTGGTTTTTTGAGTTTTAACCCGACCTCAAAAAAACTATTCAACATAGAATAAAACTTTGAGACGAGCAGGGAGGAAATATCGTGACAGGAATAGATGAACCCGAAGTAAATACTCGATAAGAAAGGATTTAAAATCAGCGCGCTATAATACCACATAGGTCAAAACGTTAATGCCCTTTTGGGAACACTTAACTGTCATCGGGTACTTCGGCCTTACATTATAAATAACCTTATAATGTATCGAATTAAAATATTACTTCAAAAACATTTAGAAATACTCAACATTTCTAGTGCTCTTGGCCAATGTAGAAGCTAAAAAGTAACTGAAAAAATCTGATAAAATCCGAAAAACTGACCTTTACTCCGTATCCCTCCGGATAGAATTTTCACAACAGTGTTGTTCCTCCTGTCATCGTAAAGCAAGTCAGAACTTTTATCCGGAGATGCGACGAGATGTCCAGCTACATCATTCACATGCTTCGCAATCGCTCCATAAACTTGTAAACCCTCATCCATCTTTTAATCCCCCCCTGTCGAAAACTCCTCGTCGATCTCAAACAAATCAGGCGTCGAGCGATGGACGCCAATACCGTACTCCATGAGCAGCATTACGAGCTGTTCCCCGTTCATGAGCGCAATAGGTGTTTTGTCTGCCTGTATTGCTTCCTTGACGGCACCGGGGCTGAAATCACTGGTAGTAATTATCAGGCCCTGTTCGTGCGCTCCCAGACTGCCCCGCACCTGCTGAACGACAGGCGCCTGAACATTGTTTTTGAGCTTCCACTTCTTGACCTGCACTGCCATTTTGATGCGAATAACATTGCCTACAACCAGTGCCCCCCGAACATCAATGCCGCCGTCGCCGCTAAGCTTTGTGACCTCGACCATCTCGAAACCCATCTCCGCCAACAATTGTGAAATCAACACTTCAAACTCACCGGGCTTTATGGCCAGCAAACGCTTTCGCAGGGCTTTTCGAACCTGATGGTTGTGCTGCTCGATCTGGAATGCCAGACCACGACCCATCCATTGATTCAGTCCGACATAGCCGCGACCGTGCCGAACAAAACGCGGATATTTTCCTTGCTTCTGCTGGCGCTTGATCTCGGTTATCACCTGGGCGTACATAGTAGCCTCGGGTGTCTTCCCTTCCGTAACCAGCCAGCCTTTTTCAAGTGCCCTTTCAGTGATCATTTTGTAGTGCATCGGCTTTTTACCGCCGAACTCTTCAAGTACCTTCTGGGCGCAATCGGTAAACGAGAGTCCTGCTGTCGGGAAAGGTGTTTTTGGAGTCGACTCGACATGCATCGGAACGACTTTCTTCGAGGAATGTGGTTCCGCGACAGAATCACGGAGGCCAAAAGTCTGAGGTGCAATCTTCACGAATGCTGATCTATCACCATTCATTTTAATCTCCGAGTAGAGGCTGGCACTCACGGTTGCTTCCGGAGTCTTGCCATCAGTTACCCAGAGCCCCGCAGCTATTATCCTCTCTGCGATATCTTTAGCATGCAATGGAGTTTGGGCTTTTTTCAGCACCTCTGTAGCGGCAGCTTTCACTGTCATAACATTTCTACTCCCTGATCTTTGTTTTGATATCTTCGCAATCAGTACACCACAGCATTTCAGACTGTCTATGGCCAAGCGCCTCTTTTCGTTCTTTCCAGTCCGGAATCACGCGATCGAGTATCCGCCAGAACTCCTGCGTATGATTATGCTCATGAAGATGAACAAGCTCATGCGCAATAACATAATCCATCAGAAATACCGATAATTGGAGTAGCCGCCAGTTGAAGAAAAGGGTACCATTCTTTCCGCATGAACCCCATCGGAAGCCCAAGTCGCCAACGACTATCTTTGAAGCAGAAACGCAAACTTTTGGCTCCCAAAACGTGACGCGCTCATGCAGCCATTCAGCTCCGGTATCCTGATACCATGCCTGGAAAATTTTCGCTGCGTTTTGTCTGTCCAGCTTTCTCAAAGAGAACCATTGGCCGTCGAAGTGAAGTGGAATGGGCTGATTTTTAACAATCTTGAGCCGATAGTTTTGCCCAAGGTATGCAATGCTTTCTCCGCTCACCATTTCAAGCCGGTGAATTCCTTGACTGTGCGCCTCTTTCCGAAGTAGTTTCTGATGAACCCAAAGAAGTTTTCGTTCGACCCATTTTTGGAGTTCATCCTCACAGGCCGTTTCCGGAGAGTGAACAACAAGCTCGCCGGAACGATCAACCGTCAACCCGAGCGTCTTGCGATGGGAGCTTCGCCTCACCTCGAACTTCAGGTTATCTATTACAAGCACTTCGCTCATATTCTTACCAGATTCTCGTGGTTCTCTTTTGCAAGAGCAACCAGCCGTTGCGCAATGTCTCGTTCTTTTCCTGGAGGACAAATGCCGGAATCGTCAAGATCCCGCACGAGTTGTTTTGTAAGCAGTTCCCGATGATCCGGGTTTTTCCAGAAACCAACCTTGGCAACTTCCTGACGGATTCTTTCAACAATATCGAGGGTCGCGCTGATTGCTGTTTTTCTTCTGGCATCGTCAAACTCACCTCCTTCCGAACAGGCTTCGAGGATTAAACGAACAAAAGGAACCTGAACATGCGGATCGAGGTCAGGAAAATCGTTACGATCTCCCTGCCGCAGTTCATCGATAAATTTACGTAACTCTCTTTCCAGAGCGTCCCAGTCATCCTTGAATCGCTTGAGAATCTCCTCCAGCTTTTCGCTCATCTTGCGTGCAAATGCAGGGTTCTGATTGCTGAAGCCAATAATGTGGTATCTGGCCGCATGCTGCATCTGAGCCGCTCTTGGCCGACTGCCGTTTTGGCCTTGAAGGACTTTTTCAAAATCAGCGTCGGTAATCGTTGTTGGCGGGATCTTCGGGTCAACACCACGTGCAGATATGTGAGCGTCAATAAGTGCCTTGACCTTTTCAGCAACTCCCAGCAGGTTCAAAGCAGGATCCCGGTAAAGATTTGCCGCTACCTTGTTGATGAAACCAAGCAACTTTGCATCCCGGAACACATCGTTGTGCACTTCGGGCCGGTGTTCCAGAATATTCAACGTTTCATAGAACATGCGAAGCTTGTTGATGAATTCAGCGCGAATTTTGAGATCACCCAACAATTCAACACAAGCTTCAACTTCAATCTGAAGGTTTGAAATACCCCTTTCAGTGAATACCGCGACGGCCCGGTTTCTGCGGTCGATCAGCTTCGGCAGCTCCACATTGATATCGATGAGAGCCCCTCTGGTGTCTTCTTGATCGTAGTCTTTCAAGGCATCATGCAAGTGCTGCGCGACGCCGATATAGTCAACTACATAGCCGCATTTCTTCTGACCGTATGTTCTGTTGACGCGAGCAATGGCCTGCAGAAGATCATGAGCCAACACTTTACGGTCCAGGTACATGACCTGCTCAATCGGTGCGTCAAAACCGGTCAACAACATATTGTTCACCACAATCAAAGCAAGTGGGTCGGTTTTTTCCGTTCCTTCAGTGGCCAGCTTACGCTTGAAGCGACTGGTATATTCGTCCTGTTTCTCCTTGTTTGACCAGTCCCACCACGATTCCGGATCATTATGATTCCCGGAAATGACCACCGCCACATCCAACGCCCTGATGAGGGGAAGGCGTGTATAGGCACGAACAAGAAAGCGGGTTTGCTGGTCAAGCAGCTCAATCTCATGGTCCGGAAGCGCCAGAGTGGCGGCAGAAATACCCTCCAGATCTCTGACAAGTTCGTCTCTGGCGGCTAAAAGCTTTTCACGATAAACGATGGCGGCACGACGGCTCGTGGCGACAACCTGAGCCTTGAAACCTTCAGGCAAGACAACTCCCACATAATGCCGCAGCATATCCTTTGCCTTCTGTTCAATCAACAACGGAGCTTCAAGGACATCACCTTCAGTACCGTATTTTGCCTTGATAATCGCCAGTTCTTCCTCGGAATAGGTGCGAAACATGTCTTCAAACAGCTTATCGAGGCTGGGCGCATCCTTGACAAGGCCATCAGCTGTACGGCCTTCATAGAGGATCGGTACCGTTGCACCATCCAGCTCAGCATCCTGAAGCAGATACTTGTCTATAAAATCGCCAAAGATTTCCCGAGTCTCCGTTTTCTCCTTGCTCAAAATCGGCGTACCGGTAAAACCGATGATTGCCGCATTGGGCAAGGCTCGACGCAGATTACGATGCAATGATCGGGTGTGGGAACGGTGAGCCTCGTCTACCAGTACCAGGATCTCATCCGATTCATTGAGAATGGGAAACTCTTCGAAACAGATTCTTTCCTCGAACGTAACCGCTTTTTCTACAACCGGCTCGTTCTTACCCGGCTTTTTCTCCTTGCGGACTATAGTCATGGCGATCTTTTCATCGCTCTTCTGCTGCCGGTCAACATCCTGATACTTCTGCAGCATGGCAAAGACGATATCCGGCGTCGTCTCGGACAGAATTCGCTGAGTCAACGCTGTCGAAGATTCCCTTGTTCTCCGGTCGCTATCCGTTGGCCGCACGGCCTCTCCTGACAAACGCGCCGTCTCCCGAAGCTGCCGTTCCAAATCGGTACGATCAGTTACGGCGACAATCTTGTACCGTTTAAGGTGCTCCAAGGTCCGCATTTTCCGAACAAGAAACACCATGCTGAGACTCTTTCCAGAGCCTTGGGTATGCCATATAATGCCGCCTCTTTCATCCCTTTCTGCACCCTGTAACCTTGTCCGACCAACTTGAAGTTTGCGTGTTGCCTTTTGAATGGCACGGAATTGCTGATAACGGGCGACCACTTTGCGCGTCTTCCCGTCGACTTGCTGAAAAACGGTAAAGTTGCGAACCAGATCCAGCAAATGCGCCGGGCGCAGTACTCCCGCCGTCAGCACCTGCTGACTTTGCAAGGTCACTCCCTGGGCATTTCGCAATGCCTCGGGGCGCTGCTCAGTTTGCCGGAAAAAGAGAGGTATGCCAACACGCTCAGTCTGCTCGGGCCCGACGGTCAGTAATTCACCCCTGGCCTCTTCGATATCTTCATCAGCGGAAATAACACCGAGTTCTTCGGCAACCGTGCTCATAGGAACAGGGCTGGTATCAGCCCATTCCAGATATGCCTCAGGTGGTGCGCCAATGGTAGCAGCCCGAGCCTCGAAAAAGTTGCTGGCGATCAGAAGCTGGTTGGTGTGGAACAGTTTTTCCACGCCTTCATTATCGGAATAACGAGTCGGAAACAGCTCCCGGCGCTGGTTAGAGTAACGAAGTAATTGATTGATTGCCTCGTGTATCGGATTTTCGATGCCGGGGCTTTTGAACTCGGCCACAGCAATCGGAATGCCATTAACGAACAGCACAGCATCGGGGATAACATGCCCCCGTCCGCTGGAAAGTTCCACCTTGAACTGGTTGATGACCAGAAAATCGTTATTCTCGGGATGTTCAAAATCTATATATCGGACCGGCTGCTGCCTGCCATGATCCCAATCCGTCAGCCCATCCACGACACTCCCTTTGAGCAAGAGCTCAGTCGCAGACTGGTTGACCTCCATCAACTGATGGCCGGAAGCACGTTCCAAATCCCGAATTGACTTGACCACTCGTACCTCATCGAGCCAAGGCTGCCCGTCACGGAGATTGATTCGCGAAAGTGCTGCTGCCAGACGTTCTGTAAGCATAACCTCCCTGAAACTTCCACGCTCGGTCAACTCCGGAACATCTACGTCACCTTCTATCCACGACCAGCCCATAGTTTGAAGCTGCTTGCAGAACGGCCGTTCGACCAGATCATATTCCCATTGAATTTTACTCATGTATCAGCCTTGTTAGCATCTGGAGATGACGCAGGTTGCCGCAGATTAATGTCTTGAATCTCTTCGTCACTATCAGCAACCGGTAAATTCCCGGTAGTTTCGTCCAAAGCGGCCTCAATCAGCTTCCGCTCCTTTTCAATTTCCAGCATCAACTCCTGCTCACTGGGCAGGTATTGCAGGTACTTCGAGGCAAAAATCTGCCGTCCCTCGCTCAATACCGAGTATTTCGCAACAGCTTCACCCTTGTCCGAACAGAGAATAAGACCGATAGTAGGGCTATCTCCCTGCACTTTAAAGCGATCCTCGAACAGACGGACATACCCGTCCATCTGCCCAACATCCCGATGAGTCAATTTCCCGATCTTGAGGTCGATGAGCAGATAATTCCCTGCTCCAAAGCATTTTCGTGAAGGTTTCTCGAATCGGGCAGTCCGAGGAATTCCAGTACATAGGGAGATTTCAGAATGGTTTCTGCTGGTACACTCTCGCCCGGCAGTTGTTCACGATCGGTCGGAATCAGCCCCGCCTTGCCCCGATTGGCGATGATTCGCTGATAATAGGCGGATTGAATCTGCCGTTCAAGCTGAGTCTTGCTCCAGCCGCATTCGATTGCTTCCAGTTCATAAAACGCCCGAGCCTCTCCATCCTGCACCCGCATCAAAGCACGGTAATGCGACCAGGAGAGCACAGGGGAAAACCCTTTTAACAATTCGTCGCCAAACTGCTGACCTTTTTCGGAAGACATTAATTCTCTTCCGGATGGGGAGAGTTTTGTTGCCTCATCCAATTCTCTACCAGACGGGGAGAGAATCTCAAGCCGGTCAGCATACACCCGATAAAACTGCCTGAAATTCCAAAGGGTAGGTGCGGAAAAACCCTTACCGTATTGAACGGTCAAACGATCCGAAAGGTTTTCGAGTATCTGTTTACCGTATTCTGCCCGTCCCTCACCGCCCTGAAGCTCCTGCACAATTTCCCTGCCGATAAGCCAATAAGCCAGCACCATATTTGAATTGACCGAACGGACAACATTGCCCCGAGCCTGTTCAAGGATGGATGCGACCCGGGCAAACAGATCACCGGAACTCGGCGGGGTAATTTGTGGCACTGCCGATAGATTATTATCTGGTTTCAGTTTCATTCAGCCTCCTGACAGCAACACAAATTGTTTTAAGCTGTTCATCGAAAATCCGTTCAACTATGTGGTATTCCCATTCGATTTTGCTCATGGCGTCGCCCCAATAACCGCACAAAGCGATTCATAGTGATCGAAATCGTTGACTCTAAGCCCATCAATCACCATACTTACGCACCGTTTAGCACTTGTTATGAAGTTAGGTTGCTGCAAAGCTCGGGTTAGACCTTGTAAATGCGATGAATCATCGGCAAATTTCTGAATTTCGAGCTGTTCAACAGGCGTTGCAATAAGAATATCTAACTTGGCTGACCATTTAGAAATATTGGGCTTTCTGAACCCAAGGTAGGCTTCTAAAAACTTCCTCAATAGATTCGGTGCAGTATATGCTTCATGGAGCGAAGGAGTTTGAGCATTTGCAAATGCGTGTAATTGCGCAAAAACAAAGTGATATTCTGATTTATACTTGCGGAGCAAGCTTGGTAAATCTTCAAGTAACGCTATCCATTGATTGTTACCATCAAAAGACCGACTAACGTAGTAAGCTGAAGCATTCGGATTGTTTGCGTATCGCTGACGAGCATAAAACCATTCATCCTTCATCAGATTGAACAGCTCACTATTATGTGTAGAAACGAACACTTGGTGGCAAGCTGAGAGGCGATTTGAAATCAGAGCATAAACCGCATAGATATGGTTCGAATCGAGGCTGGATATCGGGTCATCAATAAACACGATCGTATCAGCTAACACTGCGCCATTAGCTTCAAGGCTCGTCAGAAAATAAGCAAAGGTGATTGCCGTCTTCTCACCATCGCTGAGATTGGCTGCCGGTGCACCATCACGACGAAACTCAAAAAGGCCATCACCAACGGCAGCAACTTCGATATTGTTACCCGCCAACAAATATCTCAGCACGTCGTTCAGGTTTGATGCGCCAATGGATTGCTGACGAACTTGGAGTTCAAGTGCTGTAATCTGAACATTGACTCGTCCCAAAACACCAGTAGCTGCAGCTTCTCTGTTGCTCAATCCCGTCAATTGCGACTCTTTACCTAAAAGATCGCTGTCCCGGAAAAGTAGTGCCGCATAGTGTCGTTCCAATGCCGTCTTGGCATCTGCTCGGGTCTGCTCCTGTGCAGCTACCATCCGGTTATGCCGTTCAATCAAATCATTGATCTGACCAAGCAATGTACCGCCTTCGGTTGAACGCGATAAATCAGGCTCCCAAAGGATCAGACTTTCAATCTGAGTCTGCTTCTGGGTTAGTAAATTAGTTATCTCGTTTTGTAATTCACTCGCCCATCTCACCCAATCCTGAAATCGCTCCTTTAATGCGATGTACTCAGTTCGGAGATCAGGGGCAAAATCTCGTTCGTCAAGAAGCTGCGCATCAAAGCGAAGGGCCATACATTCCTGATTTACTGCTGTCACATCGCGCACCAAGGCCTCATACTCTTGAGAGAAATGACCTTTTAGTTCTTCGATTCTCGCATCGATTATAGTTGAACCGCAGAACGCACATTCCCGGCTATCCTGATGGAGTTCCAATCCTGTGCGCACCCATGATTCGAGATTTCGGTTGGATTTCAGGCGTTCAATAGCTCGATTCGATGCTGTCTGCTTCAGTAAGTGGGCAATCTTCTCGCTAAACCTCACAAAGTCAGGTAATGCAATTTGAATTACAGCAAGCGTCGTCCATGCGCTCGTACCACGACAAATTTCATATTTCGCAGTTACATCGGCATCATCCAATATAAATGCAGCATAGGTTGTCCTTACCTCCTCAACACGACGCATAAGATTCGGGCGACGGAAATTTCGGTCTCCCAGCAGTTCGGCCACATCACGAGCTTTATCTGTCCCGAGTTGGCTGATAACGTTTTGGGCACGTTCGGTGCGCTGACGGAAGTCGGCATCTATCCGCCTTACACGCTCAAGACGTCGATTTAACATCTCAAGGTGTTGACGCAGTGCTGCGTTCTGAGCTCCGAGAATGAATACAGCAGGGGCTGTATGTTCACTTGAAAAATTGGCCAGTACAAAGTCACGATTAAAAACTCTCGTTTTTGGAGTCAGGTTCAACAAAGTATTTGTAACCGTTGAACCATC
>JAPLFE010000093.1 GCA_026390855.1 Chlorobiales bacterium
CAATTTCCACTTTTTCCTGAACATTGAGGGATGCCCCGGGGGATTGTTCCCCATCACGCAGTGTCGTATCAAATACAAGAATTTTTTCTTTCACATTCTCAGTCCGTCTTTATTTAATCAAGCACCAAGATGCCTAACAATTGCATCTGTCATATCAGTAGTGGCAATTGCTGTCTGCCCGGGATTTGCAATGTCCGCAGTTCGCAGTCCGGAAGCAAGCGTAGCTTCAATTGCCTTATAAATCTCTGCTGCAATATCGGGCAGACAGAAGCTATATTCAAACATCATCGCTACCGACGCGATTGTGGCGATAGGGTTTGCCTTGTTCTGACCCGCGATATCGGGCGCACTGCCATGGATCGGTTCGTACAAGGCATAGTGTTTACCGATGCTCGCAGACGGAAGCATACCGAGGCTTCCGGTAATCATTCCGGCAATATCACTCAGTATATCTCCAAAAAGGTTGCTGGTAACAACTACATCAAACTGTCTTGGATTTCGTACAATCTGCATTGCAGCGTTATCAACATACATATCGCTCAGTTCAACTTCAGGGAAATCCTTGTGAATTTCATGAACTACATTTCTCCAGAACTGAGAAACTTCAAGAACATTCGCTTTATCGATGGATATAACTTTTCCAGAACGTTTCTGAGCAGCTTCAAATGCAAGACGTGCGATTCTTTCCACTTCGTAGCGTTCGTACACCATGGTATTCCAGCCCCTGTTTTCATCATAGCCACGGGGTTCGCCAAAATAAATGCCGCCAGTCAGCTCACGGAAAACAAGAAAATCCGTACCGCGCACCACATCCGCTTTGAGGGAAGATGCCTCAAGCAGTGCTTCATAGACTTTGGCTGGTCTGAGGTTGGCAAACAGTTCAAGCTCTTTACGGATTTTAAGCAGTGCGGCTTCCGGTTTGTGTTCATGCGGCAGCTTTTCCCATTTCGGGCCACCAACAGCACCAAGTAAAACAGCGTCACAATTTTTGCAAGCCTCGAGCGTAGCATTAGTGAGCATCTCACCGTGCAGGTCATAAGAAGCACCACCGAATGGATGCTCCTCCACATCGATTTCTAAGCAGTGTTTTATAGAAAGCTGTTTCAGTACTGAAACAGCTCCAGCAACAACCTCTGGTCCTATACCATCACCCGGTATTGATACGATCTTGTACATTTTTTTTCGGGTAGGTTATTTTTTGATCAGCCAGCTCATCATGTTGCGAAGCTTTGCCCCTACCTTTTCAATTGAATGGTTGCGGTTTTCCTCTCTGAGCTTGTTAAGTTGTATGTAGCCGCCGTTGCATTCATCAATGAACTCTTTGGCAAAGCGACCATCCTGTACTTCTTCAAGAATCTTTTTCATTTCAGCCTTTACTGCAGGAGTAATAAGGCGCGGCCCACGGGTCATGCCGCCGTACTCAGCTGTATCACTCACTGAATAATTCATTCTCGATAAGCCACCTTCATAATAAAGATCAACAATCAATTTTAACTCGTGCATACATTCGAAGTAGGCAAGTTCTTCAGGATAGCCGGCTTCAACTAGGGTTTCAAATCCAGCCTTGATAAGCTCGGCTGAACCACCGCAGAGTACAGCCTGTTCACCGAAAAGATCGGTTTCAGTTTCGTTTTTGATTGACGTCTCGATAACGCCGGCCTTGGTGCCTCCAAGAGCTTTAGCCCATGCAAGTGCCTGATGTTTTGCCTCTCCTGTGGCGTCCTGATGCACAGCGATAAGGCAGGGAACTCCATTGCCTTGAGTAAAAGTGCGGCGTACAAGGTGACCAGGGCTTTTAGGGGCGATCATGATAACATTGATCGTCTCTGCAGGAATTATCTGTTTGTAATGGATATTGAAACCGTGAGCGAAAGCAAGGGTGTTGCCAGGCTCAAGGTTTGGGGCAATTTCAGCATCATAGATTGCCTTCTGGGTCTGGTCAGGAAGAAGCACCATCACTATGTTTGCCCATTTGACAGCTTCCGCAACGGTATCAACCTGGAGTCCGGCTTCTCTTGCTTTGGCAGATGATGAGCTGTCTGTGCGAAGGCCTACGCGGACATTCAGGCCACTATCCTTCAGGTTAAGGGCATGGGCATGGCCCTGACTGCCGTAACCGAGTATTGCAATATTTTTTCCTTGAAGGAAGCCCAGATCGGCATCCTTATCGTAATAAACATTCATCAGTAAAATGGTTTTGATTGATAATACAGTAAAATGGTGTCACTCTCCACGGTGTATTGCAACAGCACCTGAACGGGCTAACTCCTTGATTCCGTAGGGCTTGAAGATATCAATAGTTGTGTTGATCTTATCCGGTGAACCGATGACCTCAATAGTAATGGATTTTTGTTTTATATCCACGACTTTTCCTTTAAAAACATTGATAAGTTCAAAAATCTCATGCTGTTGGGTTTTGCTGAGTTTCATGGTCATGAGGAGTAGTTCCCGTTCAACATGAGGTTGTCTGGTTAGATCGGTTACTTTTATAGTATCAACAAGCCTGTTCAGTTGTTTGACTACTTGGCTTATGATGTGGTCATCACCATTTGTGACGATGGTCATGCGTGAAAATTCTGGATCCTCAGTTTCACCAATGGAAATGCTTGCAAGATTAAACCCCCGGGCGCTGAACATATTAGCAACCCTGTTGAGGGTACCGAACTTATTTTCAACTAAAACAGAAATTATGTGTTTCATAAGTAAGATTTCATACCATTGTTTTTGGATTTAACCTTGCCAGAAGCATATCTGAAATCGAGCCTCCCGCAGGCACCATAGGGAAAACCATATCTTTTTTTTCAACCCTAAAATCAACAAGTACAGGTCCTTCATTGTAGGCAAGTGCTTTTTTGATTGCCTGTTGTGCTGTATCAGTGTTCTCGGCTATTAGTGCTTTGCACCCGAATGCTTCAGCCACCTTTACAAAATCAGGGTTGCTGTCGCCAAGATCGGTAAAAGAGTATTTTTCCTTGTGGAAAAGTTCCTGCCACTGGCGTACCATACCTAGAAAGCTGTTGTTGATCAGGAATATTTTGATTGGTATCTTATAATGTACTGCTGTAACAAGCTCCTGAATATTCATCATAAAACCGCCATCACCACAAAACAGGACAACGGGACGATCCTTTACGCCGAAAGCTGCGCCGATGGCAGCAGGAAGACCGAAGCCCATGGTACCAAGCCCACCACTTGTGATGATAGAACGTGGGTTGGTAAAGGTATAATATTGAGATGTCCACATCTGGTGCTGCCCAACATCGGTTACAACCACAGCATTGCCTGCAGTCTGTTTTGAAACCTCATCAATTACAAATTCAGTTTTCAGCTTTCCCTCCTCGTTGGTGTATGTCAGAGGGCACTTCTCTCGCCATGTCTGGATCTCGGAAAGCCAAGGTTCGAGGTTTTCGACTTTTTTTGGCATTGCTTCAAGGAGTGCGGCTAGAAAGTGTTTTGCATCACCAACAATTGGCAATTCTACCTTTATGTTTTTATCAACATTGGTAGGATCGATATCATTATGGATTTTATATGCCTGCGGAGCAAATGTTTCAATTTTCCCGGTAACACGGTCGTCAAAGCGTGCACCAACAGCAATAAGGACATCACAGTTATTTACTGCCTGATTAGACCAATAGGTGCCATGCATGCCTAGCATACCCATACTGAGTGGATGGTTACCCGGGAATGCTCCAAGGCCTTGCAACGTCATAGTGACTGGTATATTCTGTTTTATGGCGAACGCTCGCAGCTCTTCGGATGCATTAGAGCTAATTACCCCCCCCCCAACGTACAAAAGAGGGCGCTTTGCTTTGGCAATTTTATACGCTGCCTTTTCTACCTGATTTATGTGGCATTTTACTGTTGGTTTGAACCCTCTGATTTCAACTGTGTCAGGCCAATGGAAATCACATGATGCATTCAAAACATCTTTTGGCATATCGATAAGAACTGGTCCAGGTCTACCGTTCGTTGCAAGAAAAAATGCCTTACGGATTGTTATAGCAAGCTCTTTGACGTCTTTAACAAGAAAGTTGTGTTTTGTTATAGAACGGGTAATGCCTACAATATCTGCTTCCTGAAATGCATCGTTTCCTATGAGTGTACTTGGTACCTGTCCGGTAAAGACTACCATTGGTGAGGAGTCCATGTATGCGTTAGCAATACCGGTGACGGTGTTTGTTGCTCCTGGTCCGGAGGTGACAAGGACAATTCCTGGTTTTCCCGTGGCACGAGCATATCCTTCAGCCATGTGAGTTGCTCCCTGCTCATGCCGGACAAGGATATGCTGGATATCTTTTACATCATAGAGGGTTTCGTAAACCTTCAACAGGGATCCTCCAG
The DNA here is from genome assembly GCA_026390855.1 of Chlorobiales bacterium. Classification (GTDB taxonomy): domain Bacteria; phylum Bacteroidota; class Chlorobiia; order Chlorobiales; family Chlorobiaceae; genus Chlorobium. The sequence continues at coordinate 4,345 of JAPLFE010000093.1, forward strand.
GATATCCAAAAATATATTCGACATTTTCTCGACGTAAACATTCAAAAAATATTTCTGAGCCATTGAGAGTCTGGCTTGATGATGGCATAGCTTTGTTATTTAGGTTCACAGGAGAATGCACTTTTCAGTATAGCTCCGGTATTGGCTGACGTAACTAGTTGGGCATACCGTGCCAGATAGCCTTTTTTGATCTTTGGCACAAACGGTTTCAGCAATGCCAGCCGTTCATTGATAACTTCATCTGGCAGGGAGACAGAAATGCTTCTGTTTGGAATATCGATGGTTATTATATCGTCGGTTTTTAGTGCAGCAATCGGACCTTTCTCGGCAGCTTCTGGAGAAATATGTCCGATGCAGGCACCTCTTGACCCTCCGGAGAATCTGCCGTCGGTAATAAGCGCAACCGATTCTCCAAGACCGCGACCCATGATTGCGCTTGTGGGGGAGAGCATTTCCGGCATTCCGGGACCGCCTTTTGGCCCTTCATAGCGAATTACTACCACATCACCAGCTTTAACATTGCCGCCCATAATGCCTTTTATTGCGTCATCCTGACAGTCATAGACCTTTGCCGGGCCAGTATGTTTCATCATTTCCGGACAGACTGCGCCTGTTTTCACAACTGCTCCTTGTGGCGCAAGATTGCCGTAAAGAACAGCAAGCCCTCCTGTCAGTGAGTAGGGGTTTTCAATACTTCTGATAACTGAGCGGTCCATGACTTCTGCATCGCATATATTTTCGCCTAGTGTTTTTCCTGTTACAGTTAGCGCAGAAAGATCAAGAAGGCCATCAATTTTGCTTAGTTCATTAAGGATAGCCGATACTCCACCTGCACGGTCTACATCCTCAATATGAACGTCCATGGTTGCAGGGCTTACCTTACAGATATATGGAGTTTTTGCAGAAAGGGCATTCAGTTCGGAAAAATCAAACTCAAGCTCAGCTTCATTTGCAATTGCCAGAGTATGCAGGATGGTGTTAGTGCTGCCTCCCATGGCAAAATCAAGAGCAAACGCATTCAGCAGTGCTTTTCGAGTAAGGATATCTCTCGGTTTAATATCCTTGTTCACTAGATCGATTATCCTACGTGAAGCTGCTTTAACCAGTTCATTGCGTCGGGGGTCTATGGCAAGTATTGTGCCGTTCCCTGGCAGGGCAAAACCAAGCGCTTCGCTTAGGCAGTTCATCGAGTTGGCAGTGAACATCCCCGAACATGAACCGCAACCAGGGCAGGCATTATCCTCGATGGATTCCAGTTCACTATGGCTAATTTTCCCTGTACTGTACTGTCCGACAGCCTCAAAAGCCGAAATCAGATCTATCGTTTTTCCTGAAGGGGTGTGACCTGCTTTCATAGGCCCACCGGAAACAAAAATAACAGGGATGTTGATGCGGAGTGCAGCCATCATCATGCCTGGTGTAATCTTATCACAATTCGGAATACAGACAAGGCCATCAAGCCGGTGTGCTTCAGCAACAGTCTCGACACTGTCCGCGATAAGTTCCCGGCTTGCCAAAGAGTAGCGCATTCCGATATGGCCCATGGCAATACCGTCACAAACCCCGATGGTATTGAATTCAAAAGGAACGCCACCAGCCTTGCGTACCTCTTCTTTTGCAATTTTACCGAGTTCCTGCAGATGGGCATGACCCGGGATCAGTTCATTATATGAATTACATATACCTATAAAGGGTTTTCTAAAGTCATCGTTTGAGACAATAGAGCCTGTCGCTTTTAAAAGGCTGCGGTGCGGCGTTTTTTCAAATCCTGTTTTTATAGTATCAGATCTCATTGTGGTAACATATTTTTTTGCAATTGAAAGAATTCTCCGAGACTGCCGTTCCCGAAGTCACACTGAAGATAGGTCTGAAAAGAGGTGAAAAATGGACTTGGGACCGGTTTTGAGTTTAGAGCGCTGAAATGCGCACCAGTGAAATAACCACAGTAACTACGATTCCGATCCTGAAATTGAGGGCGTTCGAAAAACTCCGGGCATCACTGCCAAAAAGAGCTGATATTGTCTGTGCTGGTTGTTCAAAACCACTACAGCTAGAAGTATAGAAATTGAATGCAGACATTGAACGCAAGCAAGTTTTTTCAGTATAAACAAAGACTTAAAATAAATTACATTTTATGTTTTATTAATACAAACATTAAAAATGTTAAAATCTGGGGGATATTTACTGTTTATTATCTGTAGCGTTACAGTTATATTTTTTAAAGTTTTCAGAATCTTATTATAAGTCGCCTCCTTTTTTTTGACTAATAAAAAAACGGAACCATGTTGAATTTTCAAGCCCCATTGCTTCAGGATTTACCTGCCTTTTTTTTAACTCTGTGTCTTGTTCTGCTTTTTGTTCTTCTTGCAGAATTACTTACAAAAAAATTTAGTGTCAGCAGTCTTGTTGTAAGGAAAATCATACATCTCTGCATTGGTGTAGTGATTTTTTTTATACCGGACTATTTTCACTCCGGTTTTTATCCCGCTGTAGCAGCGGTTGTGTTTCTGCTTTTTAACGGACTCAATATCCATTTCAGATGGTTTGGCTCCCTGCTTGCTCTTCCCGAAGACAATAATTTTCAGTCACCAGCAGTAAAAAGTTATGGGTCACTTTTTTTTCCGCTTATTTTCCTGCTTCAGGTTCTTGTTTTATGGGACTCTCATAAGTGGATACTGCAGACTTCCATGCTTGTCATGGGTGTCTGCGATTCGCTTGCGGCCCTTGTAGGCAGTTCAGTTGGGAAGAAACATATAGAACATCTGACTAAAAACCCTAAAACTGTTGAGGGATCATTGACTATGTTTCTCAGCGGATTTATACTGCTGAGTGCCAGTCTCATGATGTTCAGTAAAGATTTCAGCGGAGGTCTGGCAGGAAAAACAGTTTTGATGCTTCTGGCGCTTGCCCTTCTTCTTGCACTTATTGCTACTGCGGTTGAAGCACTATTATCTCATGGTCTTGACAATTTTTTTATTCCGGTTTCGATAGCCTATGTGCTTTACCTTCTTGAGGTGAACCATACCATTATTCTTGAGCGGTTTCTGATTGGAGGACTTTGTGCGTTTTTTCTTGCTGTGTTTTCTGTCAAAGTGAAGTTTCTCAATAATAGTGGAGCAACTGCAACATTTTTGCTCGGGACGACTATCTTTGGCGTTGGAGGAATGAGCTGGACAGTCCCGCTTTTAACGTTTTATCTTTTGTCATCAGTGTTATCGAAACTCGGCAAGAAACGTAAAGCTAAATTTGACTTGGTTTTTGAAAAAGGATCACAGCGAGATGCAGGGCAAGTCTATGCCAATGGAGGAATAGCATGGATCTTGATGATTATTTTTTCGCTCACCAACGACCCTGCTATTTTTTTTGCTTATCTTGGAACGCTTGCTGCGGTACAGGCTGATACTTGGGCTACTGAAATTGGTACCATGTGGCCTAATCCAAAGGCATGGTTAGTCACGAGTTTTAAGGAGGTACCTGTAGGGACTTCCGGAGGAGTATCAGTACCTGGTACCTCAGGAGCTTTCCTTGGATCTCTTTTTATCTGTGCAAGCGCAATGTTGATCCATGTGCAGTGGTTGTACGATTTCGGCTGGTTCCAATCCTTTCTTCTTATAGGTTTTTCAGGGCTTTTGGCCAGTTTAGTTGATAGCTTTTTCGGAGCCACAGTTCAGGCTCAGTATTTTGACCCAATTCGTGAAAAGGTTACCGAAAGAACTCATAGTATGGATCCTGATGGGCGACTTGTTGAAAATAGACTTCTCAAGGGAACTCCTTTTGTGAATAATGACTTAGTTAATACGCTTTGTGCTCTTTCTGGTTCAGCACTGGCGTATATGGTGATTCAGAATGTGCATTTGTTTTAATGAATTTTAATTGTTGTTAGTGATATGCTTAATTCTAAACTCGGGATCTTTGGCCTACTTTCAGATGCTGGACCAGTTGTGTTGTTTGTGCTTTCTGTATTACTTTCATTTTCCATAGTTTCGTGGGCAATTATTGCTTTCAAAATTGGTTATATCCGGAAATCTTTAAATGAGTCCAAAGCATTTCTGGACTATTTTTTTGAAATCTACAATGTTGATAAAGCCTTTACAGAAAGTGAAAATTTCAGGAAAGGTTCTCTACCAAGAGTATTCCGTGCGGGTTATATCGAGTACCGTGCTCTTGGTGAAAAGACTGATATTCGGCAGGCTAAGGCACGAATTGCTCGTGCAGTAAAACGTGAGGTTAACGCAGAAAGCAAGAGGCTATCGTCTCTTGTACCGTTTCTTGCAACAGTCGGTAATACCGCTCCGTTTATCGGTCTTTTTGGAACTGTATGGGGCATTATGACTTCATTCCATAACATTGGTACGTCCCAATCAGCTTCGCTTGCAGCAGTTGCCCCAGGTATTTCAGAAGCTCTGATTGCTACGGCAGCTGGTCTTGCTGCAGCAATCCCTGCAGTTATTGCGTATAACTATTTTACGCAGCAGATCAGTATAATCGATCGTGACCTTGAAGAGTTTTCCCCTGAATTTGTTTCTGCATTCATTAACGAACCATAGATGTAATCCGGGATATGATAACTTCAGGCAAAGGTCGGTTAATGAGTGACATTAATGTAACTCCATTCGTTGATGTCATGCTTGTGCTGCTGATTATTTTTATGGTAACCGCTCCTATGATGACAAATGGAGTAAAAGTCGATACACCCCAGACTACCCATCAAAGGATGGATATTGATGAGAAAGCACTCGTGATCAGCATTGATGCTTCAAAACGTGTCTTTATAAATAAATATCAGTTGAATGTATCAGAGGTGCGTGAGAAGCTCCCGACTATTCTTGATGTAAAACGTACTGGTGATGTATATCTTAAAGCTGACAAATCTCTTCCATATGGACTGGTAATGGATGTTATGGCCCAGATCAAGGATGCAGGGATTGAAAAGATTGGTATGGTGACTGAACCGGCACCCGTAAATAAGGTAGGCGGGAGATAAGTGGGGAGTATGAAAAAAGGTCAAAAGCTTATTGATGCTGAAAAAAATTTTTCACTTTGGCTTGTTGTTGCTGCAGTAAGCCATGCGTTGTTGCTTTTTATAGCAATGTATCTCCAGATTTTAGATGCAGGCAAACATGCTAAACCGAAACTTTTAAGCGTCAGTCTTGTTTCGTTACCTGGTACTGGAGGTTTCAATGAATTAGCTGAAAAGCAGGGTGGAACAAAAACGATTTCCACTCCGTCTAATGTGACTTCGCATCCTCCGGTAAACAAAAAAATAGTTAAAGTTAAGGCACCGATTCCAGTTCCAGAGAAAGCATTGGTCCAAAAAAAGAAAATTGTAATCGAACCTTTGCAGCCAAAAGTTGTTGAGAAGCCAGCTGATATCAGCAAAGCTCTTGAACGTATAAAGCTAAATGTAGAGAAAAAAACGACACCATCTCAACCATCAACTGCCAGCAACTTGAATGATGCACTTGCTCAACTTCAGAAGAAAGTCAAATCTCAGGGAGAAATGACTGGAGTAGGGAATGGCGGAGGACGTGGGAGCTCTTCAACGGGGCGGAGCAGTACTGGAAAAGGGTATGGAGGTGGGGGACCCTCAGCTCCCTATAAAGCAGGAATCGCATCAATTATTATGCAGAACTGGGAGTTTTCCAAATTGTTGCTTAAAAACAGTTACGGTATGCAGGTATATGTTCGTATTAATATTCTTGCTAACGGAACAATTAGTCAGATTGTATTTGATAAAAGAGCTCCAAGCGAATACTTGAACAATTCGGTAAAAAAAGCCTTGGAGAAATCATCTCCTCTCCCTGTTCTGCCGAAAGAGGAGGGTGCCTCGGATATATGGATTGGCTTTGTGTTTACCCCGGAAGGGATCGAAAAGTAGCCAAGTCAGAATTTGTAACATTACGGGAAAGTCATGTTATCACATAGAGTGCTAAAAAAGCATAAACCCCATGGGAAAATAGTAGTGAAAGCAATATATTTATAAGAATAGTAAAATGTTATAAGGCTTTTCATAGTGAGAGACCCTCAGTATATTTTTAAGAAAATTTATGTGATGATTGCGTTTTTTTCTGAAAAATCGTTATGAAACGAAGATATGAAGAATCATAAGTTTCATCGAAGAAAGTTTGAGACTCTGAGCACTCATGGGGTTGCATAGATTAAACTGTCCTCGCCTTTGTTCCGAAAACAACATTGTAATATCAACAATTAAAAAGGGGGAAATATGATGTCCGTTAAGCCATTATTAAAAAGTTTATTTATTCCTACAGTACTTTTTCTTGGTGCCTGTTGTAGTCAGCAACCTGTTGTCGTAGCTCCACCACCACCTCCAGTTGTCCAACCTGGACTTGGTGATGTTTTTTTTGATTTTGATAAATCAGAACTCCGGATGGATGCAGTTGAACAGCTGAAAATAAATGCAAATTGGCTTCAAGCAAATGCTTCAAGAAAGGTTATCATCGAAGGCCATTGTGATGAGAGAGGCACCAATGAATATAATATTGCTTTGGGTGAGCGTCGTGCTAATAGAGCCAAAGAATATATCGTCAACCTTGGAGTAAATCCATCAAGTATGAAGACGGTTAGTTTTGGTGAAGAAAGGCCATTTGCTGTTGGCCATAATGAAGAGGCTTGGGCTCAGAACAGAAGAGCTCACTTTGTTGTTGAATAAGAATTATGTTTGAGTAAAAAACCCCATAGGGGGCAATCGTTTATTGTTTGCCCCTTTTTTTTTATTAACTGGTTAACAGGAGTTGAGGAGATGAAAATAACGAGAAACGGATTGCTTGTGTTTGCTTTGATGATGACAGCGGGATGTTCATCTAAAAGTGCGGTGAAATCTACGGAGGGAAGTGGGAACCAGTTGCCTCCACCAGTGACTTCAATGTCTGACGCACCAACATCGCAATCAGGACCAACGGGATACGGATTTGATAAATGGCAGACTGGTCCTCTAGGTGATGTATTTTTTGATTTTGACAGTTCAGCTCTCAGTAACGATGCACAGGAACAATTGAAACAAAATGCTGCATGGCTGGGTAGTAATTCAATCAAGAAGGCTGTCGTGGAAGGTCATTGTGATTCAAGGGGAACATCTGAATACAACCTTGCACTCGGTGAGCGCAGGTCGCAAAGTGCAAAGGAATATCTTGTGAAGCTTGGCGTGGCATCATCTCGACTTGAGTCAGTTAGTTTCGGTGAAGAACGCCCGTTTGATCTCGGACAGAATGAAGAGGCTTGGGCAAAAAACCGTCGAGCACATTTTGTTATCAAGTAACGATTCCCTCATGGCGAGGTCGGTGAATAAAGAAAAGATGATACCTATATATACCTTATGATCGATAAACCTTTATTGTGCTATGAATAAAAAGATTAAACCTTTTCTTTATTTACCGGTTCTTGTTCTCTCTGCTTGTGCATCTAAACAGGATCTTTATGTAGTTGCAGATGATGTTAGAAAACTAAAAACTGAATCTGAAACTATTAAAACGCAGTCAGCAGGTTCGTATTCAGATGTTCAGCAGGTTCGTGATGAGATTGCGCGATTACAGGGTAGTATTGAAGAAGTCTCCCAAAAGAACAATCAGGCTTTCGGACGCCTTGGAATGGAAGATTCTTTGATGGTGCATAAGGTAGACGATCTTGAGTCGAGAATAAGGAAAATTGAATTATTTCTTGGGGGCGACAAAAATGACAAGTCCTCTCCGGCAATGAAGCCGTCGAATGATTCGGTTGAGAGTGTTGAGCGTGGTGTTAAACCGGTTGGGGTTCTTAATGACACCGCATTGCTCAAAGAAGGGTTAGAGAGGCTTGGCAAAAATAGTTATGCCTCTGCGAGGGAGAGTTTTACTGAACTTTTGAAGACTTACCCTAAGTCTCCGCTTGTTGATCAGGCACAGTTTAATCTTGCTGAAAGCTACTTTGGCGAGAAATGGTATGAAAAAGCCATTCTTGAATATCAGGCAGTGATCGCTAAATATACAAAAAGCAGCAAGCGTCCTGCAGCGCTTTATAAGCAGGCAATCTCTTTTGAAAAAATAGGCGACGCGGTAAATGCAAAAGCCAGATTCAAAACTTTGGTTAATGTTTACCCAGCATCACATGAAGCGGCATTAGCACGAAAAAAATTAAAATAGCTCTTACCTTAAGAAGATGCTATAGTTTTAAAGTTTAACAAAAAAAGGTCCTGAGTAATCAGGGCCTTTTTTTGTTAAAGATGTAAACAGAAGCATTTGCGTATAAATTACAATTGCCATGCAGCGAAGATGCATGGCAATTATAGAGAGAGAATTTGTTCAAAATGTAAGCTAAATATCTCGCTTACTTGAAAAACTCATTAAGAGTATAGGTTCGCCTGTCAATTTCTACACAAAGTTGTTGATGTAATGAATCATAAAAGACAGGGATATCCCTCATCGTCCACTTGACTCCGCGGTTGTCAAAGTCAATGACATAGCGGTTCTCATTGTCAAGCACTTTTTTCTTTAGATCGATACCAATATCCGGCTGTGTAGTCAAAACAAAAATTTCTATTTCACCGGAAATCAATTTATTAATCATTTCCGATGTTGGGGATAACTTTCTGCGTCCTGATGCCGGACTAATCTGGAGTTGCAGTTTGTTATTGTTATCTCTTTTCGCTGAGGTTATAAAATATTTTTCTGCTTTATGAACCGCATTGCCTGACCATGGCCCTGATGTACTGACTCTTACTTGGTTTGTGCCGGTATGAGGACGGCTGAGCTGAGGTTGCATTGTTTGCACGGTTAAATTTTGCAAATATAACACTCTCTGGTGTTGTGCGTTCAATAGAATATAAGTTACTAAAACAAGCTTAAATAACAAAGGGATTCATAATGAATCCCTTTGTTTGTCATGATACCAATTGACTTAAGCGTCTATACTTACTTGTTGTTTCCGTCGATTACCTCGAATTCGGCATTTTCGACTTCACCATCACCTCCGCCCTTTCCAGTTTTCCCGGTATTTGCAGTATGAGCATCCGGTTCAGTCTGTGATGCCTCTGGCCCTGGTGACTGATAGAGATTTGAGGCAATATCGCTCCACTCCTTATTGAGTTCCTCCATTGCTGATTTGATGGACTCAATGGTTCCGTTTTTATACGCTTCCCTGAGCTTTTCCAGTGAGCCTTCAAGTGCAGGGCGCTTTTCTGCCGGTATTTTATCGCCCAGTTCTTTCAACTGTTTTTCCGTACTGAAAATCAGAGAGTCCGCTACGTTTCTTGTATCGATTTCTTCTTTGCGTTTCTGATCTTCTGCAGCATGGATTTTTGCGTCCTGTTTCATTTTATCGATTTCAGCATCACTGAGTTTACTGCTGGCTTCGATTTTTATGCTTTGCTCTTTTCCTGTTGCTCTATCTTTAGCGGATACGTGCAGAATACCGTTTGAGTCAATATCGAACGCAACCTCGATTTGTGGTAACCCTCTTGGAGATGGCGGAATATCGCCAAGATGAAAACGCCCGAGCGTTTTGTTATCGTTGGCCATTGGACGCTCGCCCTGCAGCACATGAACCTCAACAGAAGTCTGGTTATCAGCCGCTGTTGAAAAGACTTCCTGCTTTTTTGTAGGAATCGTGGTGTTTGCATCGATAAGCTTAGTCATAACACCGCCAAGGGTTTCGATTCCCAATGATAGGGGAGTGACATCAAGAAGAAGGACATCGGTAACATCACCCTTGAGAACACCACCCTGGATTGCTGCACCTATGGCAACAACTTCATCCGGATTGACGCTTCTGTTAGGCTCTTTTCCAAAGAAATCCTTGACCAGCGACTGTACTTTTGGAATGCGGGTTGAGCCTCCTACGAGTACAACCTCATCAATATCCTTCATTTCAACCTTGGAGTTTTTGATAGCGCGTCTACAAGGATCAAGAATTTTATCGAAGAGGTCAGAACATAATGCTTCGAATTTTGCACGGGTCAGATTGATCACAAGGTGCTTTGGGCCTTCCTGAGTAGCAGTGATAAATGGAAGGTTAATTTCTGTATCAGTTCTAGAAGAAAGTTCGATTTTTGCTTTCTCACCGGCTTCTTTCAAGCGCTGTAAAGTAATAGCATCCTTACGAAGATCGATACCTTCCTGTTTCTTGAACTCATCAGCAATATAATCGATGATTTTTTGATCAAAGTCATCGCCACCAAGATGTGTGTCGCCATCGGTTGATTTAACTTCAAAGACACCGTCTCCAAGCTCAAGAATAGAGATATCAAACGTTCCTCCGCCAAGGTCAAATACCGCGACCTTTTCACTTTCCTGCTTTTTGTCAAGACCGTAAGCCAATGCAGCAGCTGTAGGTTCATTGATGATTCGTTTCACATCCAAACCTGCAATACGGCCGGCGTCTTTTGTTGCCTGTCTCTGGGCATCATTGAAATAGGCCGGTACGGTGATTACAGCTTCGGTGACTTTTTCACCAAGAAAGTCTTCAGCAGTCTGCTTCATTTTCTGCAGGATCATTGCTGAAACTTCCTGTGGAGAGTAAACCTTATCATTGATTTTTACCCGAGCTTCACCATTTTCATTAATGATCTCATAAGGTGCAAGCTTTTTTTCATTAGGGACTTCTTCGTATTTGCGTCCCATGAAGCGTTTAATTGAAAAAATTGTGTTTTTCGGATTAGTAATGGCCTGTCTTTTTGCAGCCTGCCCTACCAAACGGTCACCTGTTTTGGTTAAAGCGACTATTGACGGTGTTGTTCGGTTACCTTCCGAATTTTCAATAACCGTCGGCTGCGTTCCCTGCATGACAGCAACGCACGAGTTCGTTGTGCCAAGGTCGATGCCGATAATTTTACCCATGATGCTTGTTCCTTATCTTTGAAGGTGATATAAATAAATCCAGACTGAGCATTTTCTGTGCATCCAGTCTGGATTATCTTTCTCTTAATTGATTGAAATAGTCTTTGTTTTTTTTGTTACCTGAGCTTTTGGCAGCGTTACATGCAGTATTCCATTGTTTAAATCCGCATTAATGCTCTCCTGATCAATAGATTCACCAAGATTAAATTTTCTCAAAAGGTTCCCATAGGTTCTTTCGATACGCAGATAACCTTTATCGTTCTCTTCAGATTCCTGTTTCCTTTCCGCTTTTATAGTCAGTACATCATCCTCAACATTGAGAGAAATTTGGTTTTTGTCTATACCTGGTAGTTCTGCATCAATGTGAAAACCTGTTGCATCCTCAGAGATATCAACATTGAAAGCAGGCGTTAAAGATGTTTTTACACCAGAACAGATATCCTCATATCTCTTAAGAGGGTCTTTCGATAATTTTAACAGCATATCTTTCTCCTTTTTATCCATGTATTACTATTTGATTAATTGTAAGTCATTCAAGTCTTACTAGTAATACATTTGCAATAATCGTGCCAGTGCTTATAAGTTAAGTTTTTGTTGTCCTTCGTCGATAAAAATGACATAGTGAGGTTAAAAATGTCACACATTTTTTGTAAGGGTGGAGAAAATGTCAGACAGTGTCAAAAATGACGTTACTTACAAAAAGCATAAACAATCGTCACTGCTGGTGAGGAAATGTGCGAGGAGAATAAGATGTGGTATTTGCTTTACGGAAGCAAGGAGCTATAGGGAATCAGTTGATTAGATTGGGGTTGACGTTCTGTACCCAGCTTAGTCGGTCCTGAAGGTTTTCAACGACACTTTTAGAAGTCAGATAACATGAGTAAATAATACTGTCATCTGATATCTTGTAATAGCACTTTAATCCCTCTTTTCTGCGGGTTACAACGCCATTATCATGCATAAGGGCAAGATGTTTTGAAATATTTGCCTGACTTGCATTGATTTTATTCACTATTTCTTGAACTGTATGTTCTCGTTCACAAAGAACACGCAATATTTTAAGTCTCATTGGCTCGGAGAGAAGCTTAAAGCGATTGGAAACTGCTGCAAGCATTTCATCAGGCATATTGAGATTCCAATTCTTAACCTCTTCTTCTGTAATCGTGACCACTTTGCTCATGACAACCTTGTTGCTGCCGGAGTAAACAATACCCGTTTCGCAGCGATAATGTGTGTTCGAAATTAAGTGTTTATATAGTTATTAATTCATACAATTCAAACTATAAGCAGTTCTCATGCTGTGGCCATTATGAGTATTTCAGACTGATTGCTCTTAGAAAAGAGTGTCTTCATGTTCTATGCTACCGACGGAGGTAAGTTCCATGATAGAATTAATCAGGGACTGAGGTGCTTTAAACTGGACAATTCTTTCCTTTACAATCATTTTGGTTTTTTTTGCATCCTCAAACTCTTCTTTGCACTCTTTGCATTCGGAGAGATGGAGGAAAAACCCCTGTTCTTCCTTCCTGATAAGCTCTCCATCTACAGCAGCACTCATGAGGATGCAGGCATTTTGGCACTTCATAGTAAAATTTTTTGTGCGTATTGATGTTTATTGATCTTTATCGGTGTTGAATCCGTATTTTTTGGCATACTCTTCGAGCTGTTCACGAAGCAGTTTTCTACCTCTATATAATCTTGATCTTACTGTGCCGATAGGACTTTCAACCATATTTGCAATTTCTTCATAAGTAAAACCTTCAATATCACACAACTGTATTACTTCTCGGAACTCTTCGGGTAATGAATGCAGTGCCTGATAAACTTCTTCGTGAAGCAATGAGTGGAAATAATCACTATCTGCTTCAGTGGTGTCATTCCGAACGTCCTTTATCGAATGATAAAAATCTTTTATTAGATCATAATCAACCTTTCCTGGTTCTTTAGAATTTTTACGGAACCGGTTGATGTAATTGTTTTTCAGAATTTTAAACAGCCAAGCCTTACAGTTTGTTCCCCGCTCGAATGAATTAAAAAATCTATACGCTTTAAGATAGGTTTCCTGTACCAAATCTTCGGCATCATCAGGATTCATGGTCAAATGAAGCGCATAGTTATAGAGCGAATTGAGGTGAACTACGGCTTCTTTTTGAAACTCAAGTTGTTTTTGACGCTCCTCCCTGGACAGAGTTTCTTTTTTTGTCCTGGTTTTAACGTGACGTTTTGGATCGGGTTTATCCATGAGCTGAAATCTTCCAGGTTCAAATAATGTTGTTTTTCGCGTGTAGAGCTGAGAGAATAAAATAATTAATTTAAAACAATATATTTTAAGGTATTTAAGAACGTTAGGATAAAATCCAGATCTATAATTTTTATGAATAAATCTGCCGATGTCATTGTTATAGGTTCCGGTATTGGAGGATTAACCGCCGCGGCACTGCTTCAGGAACGAGGTATTTCCACACTCGTTTTTGAAAAGAATCGCGTTCCAGGAGGCAGTTGTTCTTCTTTTCAACGAGAGGGTTATTGTTTTGATGCAGGGGCATCAGTTTTTTATGGATTTGGTGAAAATGACAAGAGCGGAACCCTTAACCTGCATACCAGAATATTCAGGAAGCTTGGAATTGAGGTGCCTACGATACATGATCCGGTACAGATTCATTATCATTTGCCTAACGGTTTTACCGTACCTGCTTCATATGACCGACAAAAATTTCTGGACGCGCTTATCTCCCGTTTTCCACATGAACGCGAAGGGATTGGAAAGTTTTACCGGGAACTCGATGATGTCTATGATATTTTAAGTTCACTCCCAGCAGGTTCCCTTGAGGATATTGTCCATTTGGCGACAGTAGGATCGACTTACCCTGTCAAAACCATGGCGCTTGCTTTGAAGACTTTTCGTTCGATGGGTAAAACGGCAAGGAGGTATATCCACGATGAGGAGCTTCTGCACTTTATTGATATAGAAGCTTATTCATGGGCTGTACAGGATGCAATTGCAACACCCCTGGTTAATGCCGGTATTTGTCTCGCAGATCGTCATTACGGAGGTATAAACTATCCAGTTGGTGGGTCGGGTGCAATTCCAAGAGCTTTATGCAAAAGCATTGAGCAGTCGGGAGGTAGAATCTGTTATCAATCAGAAGTGAGTTCTATTCTTGTTGAAAATGGAGAAGCTCGTGGTGTCAAGCTCGCTGATGGACAAGAGCATTATGCAAAAGCAGTTATAAGCAATGCCACTGTATGGGATACCTTTAACCGCCTTATCAATGATTCACGCTACAAAGTGGATGAATCGAAATTTTTGAGAGCCCCGAGCTGGTTTCAGCTTTACCTTGGTGTTGATGCCTCTGTTATACCGGAAGGGTTTTATGTCCACCATATTCTTGTCGATGACTGGTCGAACTATAACAAGCCGGGGGGGACTATTTATTTTTCAGCTCCTACCATGCTTGATCCATCCCTGGCTCCTCCGGGCAAACATATTGTTCATGCATTCGTTACTTCTGAGGTTGACCTGTGGGAACAACACGACAAGGGAAACGGGGAATACCGTCATGCAAAAGAGGCTTTTGCTGACAGTATCATAGCGAGGACTGAAAGCATTCTCCCCGGATTATCAAAGGCTATTGAGCTCAAAATACTTGCAACACCATTGACCCATCAGCGTTACCTGAACCGTTTTAAAGGGTCCTATGGCCCGCTGCTGAAACCAGGCCAGAACATTCTTCAAAAGCCCCAGAACACAACCCGGGTGAAAAACCTTTTCGCTGCAGGTGACAGCACTTTCCCTGGTCAGGGGGTTATAGCAGTGACCTATTCAGGGGTATCATGTGCCTCATATATTGCCAGACAGTTTGGTAAGCCGCTTGATGAGCTGAAGTAAGCAGCTTCTCAGCTGGCAGCCAAAAGCATATCGATTTCCCTGTATGGAAAATCGGTAAGTTCGGCAAGAATCTTTTTTGTGACGTAGCTCTTGAAAATATAGGTTCCTTTTCTCAGACTGTGGTTTTTCCAGAGGATATCGGAAATGGTTTCATGTGAGGTGAGTTTCAGAAGAAAGGGAAGCAACGTATTGGTAAGAGCGAAGGAGGCTGTTTTTGCTACAGCAGAAGGGATGTTAGGGACGCAGTAATGTGTAACCCCATGCTTTACATATATCGGATTCGTATGTGAGGTATGCCTGCTGGTGGCAAAGCAGGCTCCCTGATCAATAGAGACGTCAATAATAACCGAACCCGGTTTCATGGATTTTACCACCTGCTCACTTACAAGGGGTTTGATTATTTTCTGTCGCGGGCTTAATGCACCGATAAGTACATCCGACATTCTTGCAAGCTCCGCGATGTAATGGTCGTTGGCAATTGCCGTTACAAGATGGCGATTGAAAAACGCTTCGAACCTTCGTAGTCGGTTGATCTCCTTATCGATAACTGTAACTTGCGCACCAAGTCCCAATGCATCCTGAGCAGCAAACAAACCAACGGTTCCCGCGCCTATTATAGTGACATGAGCAGGAGGAACTCCGGCAATGCCCCCAAGCAGAATTCCGCTTCCACCATATCCGGTTTCAAGGTATTTTGCAGCAGTCTGAATGGCAAGAGAACCTGCTATTTCGCTCAGTGTTCTTACTATCGGAAGTTCACCATCTCTGGTTTCAATAAATTCAAACCCCAGGGCAGTGATATTTTTTTCAAGCAGAATTTTAATCAGATTGGGACTGACCGTACCGAGATGCAGGGCGGAAATGAGCATCTGGCCTGGCATAAACAGCGAAAGCTCTTCAGGTTGAGGTGGCGAAACCTTTACGATTACGTTGGACTGCTGGTATAACTCTTCTGGAGTGTCAATAATTACAGCACCAGCTTCGGCATAATCGATATCAGTAAAGTTGCAGAAATTACCAGCAGCCCTTTCAATATTAACCTTGATTCCGTGTTCAACCAGTATTTGAACCCCTGGTGGTGAAATAGCCACTCGCCGTTCATCCTGTGC
Source organism: Chlorobiales bacterium (assembly GCA_026390855.1). GTDB lineage: Bacteria > Bacteroidota > Chlorobiia > Chlorobiales > Chlorobiaceae > Chlorobium. The sequence continues at coordinate 20,169 of JAPLFE010000093.1, forward strand.
CCGTTCTTTCGGAATACCAAGAACGATATTCATCGTTTTTTCAGGCTTGATCAACCAACGTTCAAGGGTTTTTGCACCCAGCTCAAACTCAATATTTTCAATTTCAGAAGAATACCCCATCTGGAGTTCATGGTTGCCGTTTCTGCCCGATTAAAAAAAGGGGAAAAACTACTTTACAGATATCTTTACCGATTCAAGAACCGGAGTTTGATCAGTCCCGCAACAGGAACAGGTCGTTCCAGGTAAATGCAGGCGTCCTCCTGAAACATTGCAGACAATATTTTCTGCATTTTTAAACACTCCTTTTGCACCCTCACTCAGAATTGCTGCCGGGTACTGCATAAATGGGAATGTTTCCATAAAGGTATTGGAGACTAAAAGGGATGCCTGAACCAAGCCATTACCAATTTTTGCGAGAGAATCTGCAGGGTTTAATTTCCCATCTTTAATCCGGGTGAAAAGATTTGCTGACCCTTCAGGCAATTTGGTGACTACATTATATCCAATAGTCTGAGCATACGTTACAAATCCAGGGACATTCAGTCCTAAAACCAGACGTCTAAGATATTCAGCCCTTGATATTACCCTTAGAGTTCCTTCTTTGACTATAACGCTTCTACAGGCAAGCCGTCCACCCTCCTGAAAAAGTTTGTCAGAAATAAATGCCTTTTCTTCCAGAGTTGGCGCTGAAAGGCAATCACCCCCTTCCTTGACATAGACGAAACAACTCTGACAGATTCCGTTTCCGCCACAGATATATCCTATATGGCACTTATTGCGCTGTGCAACCTTCAAAAGCAATTCGCCAACATTTGCTTCGCACGGTTTATCATTAATATAAATAATCATGGTACCCAGTAATTAGTGTTGAGTTAATCAAGCTTTGTACCTCTTTTATTAAATATAAAAAAATTTTAACAGCAGCTTCAACCAAACCTTGCTTGTCATGTTCAATAGGCAAACAAGGTTCGATCGTACAACATCATTTTCTGATTATCAATTCCGAAGCTACGCTGCAATATGTTTTGTCAATTGAGGGGTATCTTTTTGAGTATTGCAGCTGCAGCCAGATGAGAGTTGAACATGATTGCAAGTACCCGCATCCACTGCTGCATCACTCTCTTGGTTTCCGGAAAATAGGGGTGTCAGGGCTTTGACTACCAACTGGAAAGCATCGCCGATTCCACCGATTACATCTGAAATAAGCTCCCATACATTAAACTCTCTTTGTGCCTGCAAGCGCATAGTTTCAGGGAACTGAACCAGCGATTCCCATCCCATTTTGGCGGAATAACCAACTAATTCAAGGGGGTTGGTTTCGAAAGCTCTTTTTATTTCCTCTACTAAGGATATGACCCTGATGGTACCCTCTTGCTCAACAGTGGTGAGGCATGCCATTCTGGTTCCTTCATGTATCAATTTCTCTGAAAGAAGGGCTTTTTCTTCATCACTGAGAGGCGAGAGCAGTTCGCTGCCTTCAAGAACTTTAACGTAGCAAGTTTGACAGATACTGTTTCCACCACAGAAGTATCCTATATGCTCCTGATTTGTGCGTGCGATATCAAGTAACCGATCACCCTTTTCTGCATTATATGAGTGATTATTTATAGTGACGTTCATGATTGTAAAGGTTTGTATTTATAAGACTTTTTTTGTCCTTTTATGTGCAACATCGAAGTCATTGCAAAAGTTGCGCAGTGACTCGCGAAATATTTTAAAATGAAAATTATTTTTTTTTGAACTCTCAGATTGACAAAAGTCAAGCCCTTCAGATGCATGCTTTACACCTGAAGGGCACAGTGGGGGGATTACTCAACAGCCTGTTCTTTTGATGCCTGATCGAGCTTTTTGAGAAGTTCCGAATACTCGTGAATCAAGAGGGCTGGAGTTGTAGCAGTTCCAGCTGGATGGTGCAGTACCAGTTTCATTTTTTTATCCGTGTTGAATCCCGGTTTGTACTTCTGCATCCAGGGTTCCTGAACTGATGTGAACAGATACTGGTAAAAATTTCTGTTACCAAGACTTTCATCGTGCTGATCCGGGAGAAACAAGGTCAAATTATGCTTCTGCATATCAATTTTTTCAAGACCGAGAGCTGATGCTGTGAGTTTCAGCTTGGTCAGCAGAAGCAGGTTGGAAACCTCCTCGGGGAGGGAGCCGAACCGATCTTTGAGCTCATTTGCAAGGGCATCGATGTTCTGTTCGGAAGGTGCTTTTGAGATTTTGTCGTAATACGCAAATCGCTCGTGGGTTGCATTGACAAAATAATCCGGAATGAGGGCATCAAAGAAAAAGAGAAGATCGCAGGATTTAGATCGTTTTGCTGCTGGTTTACCTTCACCGGAGAACATATGGCTGAATTCTGTCGCTTTGAGTTCAGCAACGGTTTCTTCGAGCATTTTCTGATAGAGATCAAATCCAAGTTCATGAATATAGCCTGACTGCTCGGCACCAAGCAGGTTGCCAGCGCCGCGGATATCGAGATCACGAAGGGCGATATTGAATCCTGAGCCAAGTTCTGTAAAGCTTTCAATAACAGCAAGACGCTGAACAGCTTCTCTTTTAAGAGTGTTCAACGGGGGAGTGATGAGGTAGCAGTAAGCTTTTCGTTCACTGCGTCCCACTCTTCCGCGTAACTGGTAGAGATCGGAAAGGCCAAACATATCAGCCCGATTGATGATGATGGTATTGGCATTGGAGATGTCGAGACCTGAGCCGATGATGGTGGTGGAGATAAGCACGTCGACCTCTTTCTGCATGAAATCCATCATGATTTTTTCAAGCTCTTTTGATGGCAACTGGCCGTGAGCGAAGACAATACGGGCAATCGTCAAGCGATGCAATCCGGTTGTGCAGGAAAAATACCTGTCCTTCCCGTTTGATTTCCCTGAGGATCGCCGATTGAATAAGGGAAGGGTCGTAATCGGTAATGACGGTTTCAACTGGCTGGCGGTTTTTTGGAGGGGTGGAGACAATCGAAAGATCTCTTGCGCCAAGCATTGAAAACTGGAGGGTTCTTGGAATTGGTGTCGCAGACATGGTAAGGGTATCGACACCAGGGAACTGTTCACGAAGTTTTTCTTTAACCTCTACGCCAAAATGCTGTTCTTCATCAATCACCAAAAGACCAAGGTCTTTGAAAAGAACATCTTTCGATACCAGGCGATGCGTGCCGATAACAATATCAATCTGGCCCTTTTCAATATTTTTAAGAATTTCCAGTTGTTCTTTACGCGGCACAAAACGGCTGAGTACTGCAATTGAAATTGGAAAATTCTCGAACCTTCGGGTAAAGGATTCTGCATGCTGATGGGCAAGGATCGTTGTCGGGGTCAAGACGGCAACCTGCTTTTGTGACTCGACAGCCTTGAATGCCGACCTCATGGCAATCTCAGTTTTACCAAACCCTGCATCACCACAAATCAGGCGGTCCATGGGATGAGGCTCCTGCATATCTTTTTTTACCGCCTCGATGGCTTTAAGCTGATCGGGGGTTTCATCGAAAATAAATGAGGCCTCAAATTCACGCATGAAAATAGAGTCAGGACCAAAAGCAAAACCGGGTTGCATTTTCCGCTGCGCATAAACTTTTATCAGGTTTATTGCGATATCACGGAGCTTTTTACGGACCTTGTCTTTTTTTGCTGCCCACTTAGAACTTCCCAGTTTTGAGAGGGAGGGAAGAGAACTCTCGGAAGCTGTATACTTCGAGAGCAGGTTGATATTCTGCACATTGACAAAGAGCTGATCACCTCCGGAATATTCTACGAGTACGGATTCCTGCTCGGAATTACCCACTGTAATCGTTTCGAGGGATTTGAATATTCCAATTCCGTAATCCTCATGAACGACGTAATCGCCGACTTTAAGTTTCTGAAGATCCTTGAGGGAGATACCTTTTATTTTCCGTTTCCGGTGAGCTTTATGAGAGTGCAGTTTTCCAAAGATGTCGGACTCGGTATAGAGGTCAAGATCGGCAAATGTAAATCCGGTATGCAGGTTGACAGGAATCCAGCTTGCTTCAAGAGCATCGGTGCTTCCTGAATTCATCATTTCCTGCGCGAGAAAATCGGCCAGTTCCTCTATTTCCCTGCGTGAGCTGGCGGCAAAGACCGTTTTTTTATTTGTTGCTTTTTCCTGTTGGAGCAGGGTGGCGAGGATACGGAAGTTTGCATTAAGTTTTTTTTGCGGTGTTGACTTGAACTCAATTGCTGTGGGAGAAGATGCAACTATTTTTATACAACGGAACCGTGAAAGTGCAGTCGAGAGGGCTTCATAGTTATCGCGCGATGCAAATTCAGTGATGTCGTCGATGATGATGACTGTTGAAGGATCGAGATAGTCAAGAATTGTTGTTTCGATTCCAGTGGAGGTCGCAGTATCCGTAAAGCTCGCTGTAATATCGGCTGATTGCAGGGTTTTGCCTGAGAGCTGACTGTTGATGTCGAAGATGCGCAGTGAGGTGACGGTGTCACCGAAAAATTCAATACGAAATGGCTCTCTTGCTCCAAAAGGGAAAACATCGATAATTGATCCTCTAACGGAGAACTCACCTTCGTCCTCAACAAAATCCCTTTGTTCAAAGCTGTTTGCCACGAGAAACCGTTTCAGATTTTCATATCCGGCATCGTTGTCGATTTTCAGGTGGAATATCCGACCTTTGGCGTCAACTGGTTTACAGAGGGTGACATCAAGATCGTCGAAAAAGGAGAGTATGACAGATTTTTTGCCTTTTGATATTGCACCGATTGACAAGGAGAGTTCGTCTGAAGTATTGCAGATGGTCTCTTTTGGAAGAAGGGCATCAAAATCGTTGTCATAGAGCTCAAAACTGTTTTGCCCGCAAACCACCATAAGGGATGAGTGCAAATCGCCGTAAAGTGCTGCAGCAAGGATCGAAGAAAGGGAACCTTGCAGACCGGATATATCAAGGGGAATAAAATCCTTTTTGTTATCAGATACCCTGTCTACTAATAACTGTTTAAGCTGGCTATAAGGGGTTGACTGCTTGATGGAGTCCAGGAGAAAAGCCGGATTTTTTTTGATGACGGCAGTGCTTTGCAGGTCAGGATCTGATAACGTTTTCATATGAAGCTTACAAACTATATTTTCATGCTTGATTCCCGATAACCCGATAGTAACCATTGAAACCCTTACGGTCTGGGAAGACTGTTATATATGGAAAATATTCTTGAACTGAAAAATCTCAGGACATACTACTCCACTGACAGTGGTATTGCGAAGGCTGTTGACGGGGTAAGTTTTTCGCTTGGCCGCAACCGTACCCTGGGGGTTGTTGGTGAGTCGGGGTGTGGAAAGTCGGTTACAGCACTCTCAATAATGCGCCTTGTGCCCATGCCGCCAGGTTATTTTGCGGGTGGAGAGATTTTATGGAAGGGGAATGATTTGCTGAAGCTTTCGGAAGAAGGCATACGCAAGTTAAGAGGGAACGAGATTGCCATGATTTTTCAGGAGCCGATGAGTTCGCTCAATCCGGTTTTTACCTGTGGAAGTCAGATTATGGAACAGATTCTTATTCACCGGAACATCAGCCATGCTGAAGCGAAAGAGCGCTCGGTGGAGCTTTTGAATCTTGTTGGAATACCCAATCCTGCTGAACGATTTTCGTCGTACCCGCATGAGCTTTCAGGAGGCATGCGCCAGCGAGTGATGATTGCTATTGCGCTTTCATGCAACCCTGAGTTGCTTATTGCCGATGAACCAACTACGGCTCTGGATGTTACTGTTCAGGCACAGATCCTGGATCTTATAGGCAAGCTGCAGTCGGACACCGGGATGAGTGTGATGCTCATCACCCATGATTTTGGGGTTGTTGCCGAGCTCTGTGAAGAGGTGATTGTGATGTATGCTTCGAGGGTGGTTGAGAATGGGTTGGTTCAACAGATTTTCAGTAATCCGCTTCATCCCTATACCAGAGGGCTGCTACAGTCTATCCCACGGTTGGGATCGTCAAAAGAGAGGCTGCATGTTATTGAAGGGAATGTGCCGAGTGCTATCAATTTGCCCCAAGGGTGCAGGTTTGCAGGAAGATGCCCGCTTGCGGACGAACACTGCCGCCAGGTACAGCCGGAGCTTGTTGCTTATGAGCCCGGGCATGAGGCTGCATGCTGGAAAGTCGGGATGTAAGCTCCGTCAGCTTTTTGCGGCATCCTGGATAATTTGAAGGTGCAGGGGAATTCGTATTTCGGGAATGAGATGAGGAGGGTAAAAACCGGCTTCGAACAACTCATGGTTAATGGTTATGGCATCATTGGTAACTATGACCTTGTAAGCAACCACGAGCAAAGATCCATAAAGTTCAACATCACGGTGATAGACACCGATAAGAGAGTCGACTTTTCCCATGAGGGAAGTTTCCTCCATCAACTCGCGTAAACAGCCTTCGTGAGGCTCTTCACCAGTTTCAAGAAACCCTCCGGGCAAGGCCCACTCATTGAATGCCGGTTCATGAGCCCGGCGAATCACCAGAAGTTCATTTTTTGGATTGACCGTATAGGCTACTGCCACAGGGAGCGGGTTGACATAATGCACCCATGAACATGAAGGGCAAAACATCCGTTCACGCCCATCAATAAAGGCTTGCTCGAGCCTGTTTGCACAAATCGGACAAAATGAATAAGATTTCATGGTATGGTCAGAAACTTTTTGCTGTTACGATTGTTTAGTATGATGTCATTATAATTCAGAATAAGGTTCATTCATACCAATGTCAATACTAAAAGAGGGTGTGGCGGCACCAGCAATAGACGCAATAGACCAGGACGGGAAGCCTGTTTCGCTTGAAGAGTACCGCGGTAGAAAGGTTGTGCTTTATTTTTATCCCAAAGACGATACTCCTGGATGTACTACGGAGGCTTGTGCTTTTCGGGATAATTTCCCTAACTTTAAAGCAGTGGGTGTAGACATCCTTGGAGTCAGTGTTGATAATGAAAGCAAGCATAAAAAGTTTGCCGAGAAGTACAGTCTGCCATTTCGACTTGTTGCTGATCCCGACAAGAAGATTGTAGAGGATTACGGAGTCTGGGGTCAGAAGAAATTTATGGGTCGTGAATATATGGGTACCAGCAGGGTGACCTATTTGATTAATGAGCAGGGGGTAATTGAAAAAGTATGGCCAAAGGTTAAACCGGCGGAACATGCCGAAGAGTTGCTCAACTACCTGCAGCAAAAAACATGATAAACGATAATGGTAAACGAATTTGATAAGCTAAAAGCCGGGAAACTTCTACTCGCTTCAGCTAATATGCTTGAATCAAATTTTAAGCGTAGTGTGCTGATCATGTGTGAGCATAATGAAAAAGGTTCAATGGGTTTCATTCTGAACCGTCCCATGGAATTCAAGGTTTGTGAGGCGATATCCGGTTTTGAGGACATAGAAGAACCTTTGCATATGGGTGGCCCTGTACAGGTGGATACCGTTCATTTTCTGCATTTAAGAGGTGACCTTATTGAGGAGTCACTTGAGATTTTGCCTGGGCTGTTTTGGGGAGGCGACAAAGAACAGCTGAGTTATCTGCTTAATACTGGAATTATGTTGCCGTCGGAAATCCGGTTTTTCCTTGGTTATGCCGGGTGGACTGCAGGGCAGCTTGAAGCAGAATTCGAAGAGGGAGCCTGGTATACAGCGGATGCTTCCAAGGATTTGATATTCAGTGATGTGTACGAGAGGATGTGGAGCCGGTCGGTTCGATCGAAGGGTGGCGAGTACCAGCTTATTGCAAATGCTCCGGAACTGCCGGGTTTAAACTGACGGGATTCAACTGAGGCAAAAGTGCCTGGGGAATTAAGAAGGTATAATTCCTGTTGTTCTATTAGTGGAAAAAGTATATATAAGAGTTCGAGTTACAGATTTGTTCTTTGTAAAATATGGGGGTGACAGGCTTTCGACAGGGCAGATGGGATATAGAGTTGCACTCCGAGTTTCAGCATGGATGGACTCGTTAAAGAAGTCTATGCAACTATACATGCAGACGATTATTCGTATGCAATGGCTGCCTGATTAGCACAAGTTAATTAATCGGCCATCGTCCGTTGGGGGAGGCGCTTACTCTAAAGCCAACGGATGGCATAACAAGCGCTTGAGCTTCGGTTCGCGCAAGTAAGCTCCTTCTGTTTTTGCCTGAAAAGGCAGAGGGGTGAAACAAAGAGGGATAGTGAATCGGACTTTACAGGTGTAGCAACGTATTCATGAAACACTAAACACCTGAGATGAGTGTGGGAGCTTTATTGATCAATGTTTTGGACGCGGGTTCGAGTCCCGCCATCTCCACCATGTAACCATCCAATGACATCCGAAGAAGTCCAGAAGCCCCTGTAAAATCAGGGGCTTCTGCTTTTTGCGCCCGGCAGGGCACACAAACGAAATAAAGAATCCCCGGAATAACTCCAGGGATTGTATTAATGAGTGTTCATTGATCAGCAGCGGGAGTGCTCTTTAGATGTATCTTTTTCTGGAATCTTCTTTTCAATCGTATGCTGTTCGGAGCTTTCATCTCCAGAGACAATACGTAGTTTTTTGTGACTATCCGTGAATCTTAACAAGAAATTAAGCAAGACTTCCCCATAGAAGGCATTGATTTTTTCGATGATGAGCTCATCACCGTCTACCTGTTTTGCTATCCCTACTAATTGCTCGAGTTCTTCATGAATGGAATAAACATGACTTTTGATTTGTTCAGTAACAGGAAGAGTCTTGTCCTCAAAAATCATATTCATTTCTACACCAAGCGCAGAAGCATACTGCATGACATCCCCAATTTTGAGTTGCAGATCGTTTCCAGCCTCCATTCTTGATATCTTGCTTGAGTCACATCCCATACTCTTCGATAACTCTGTTTGAGAGATTCCTCTCCTCATCCTGAGTTTTAAAAGGCTATTTATAATCTGACTTTGTTCGATTTCTTTTTCTACACTTTTCTTTATGGCGTCATCTCCGGCAAGAAAAGCCGCAGCGTCTGCAACCGATCCAAACTTTAGGTTCTTTTCCATTTAGATTCCCCGTTTATTCAATTGTTTTGTTACTCTATTTCTTAAGGGCTTTTACAGATTTATGAGCATCGTTTATATCTGACTTTTGACTCTCTTTTGTTCCTATGCCAAGAACATAGATAACTTTTTCGCCTTCATCAGGGAAAACATAAAGCCTTGTTTCTTTTGCGCTAACGACTCCGGTTTGTCCTATTCGATAAACGCCTTTTCCTTCTGACCTGAAAAACCCTGGGTTATGGTCGAGCTTTATGGGTTGGTGGCCGTCCTCAAGAAGTCCTTTTATCTTATCAAGATTATTGAAACACGAAGCATATTCTCGGCTATAATTTTTCTGCAACTTGCTGAAGGCAGAGTTACTTGCTAATGATATATCCAGCTTCCATTCATCTTGCATAATAATCTAATTTTCTCTGTAAAAGTTTATTTTTCATCATAAGTTTATCTCTTTTTTGCTAAAAACGCAAAATAAGGAAGGGTATACAATTTTCTTACAAGTATAGAATGTGCCCAAATACTGCGTGGCGACATTTACTAAATCCCCATCTTCCTGGAGGTTTGGAAAGGCAATTTTAGGCGGGAAATTTATTGTCAACTTTCGGGCGATAAATCGATGAAATATTGCCATTTTGAGTCAAATCAAGGGCTTTTCAGCCATTTTCACTACAAATCAGGCTTTTTTTAGCTTTTGCGTTAATATGCGGCATTTCTGCTAAGTTATTAAATTTAAGTGTTTTGTGGGTTTATCGCTTAGGTTGAAATTTCCGAATTTCCGACTTTTTGGGTGTTTTGGGGGGATTTTACGTGTAATGTACGTTTTTCGTTGTTTTTATCAGGGTAAAAAAAAGTACTGAGGAAGGAAGTACTGGGGAAGAAAGTTAAGAAGTACGGAGTACTGGGTACTGGGTACTGGGGAAGAAAAAGTTAAGAAAGTAATGAGAAAGAAAAAGGAAGAGGGAAGATAGGAAAGAAAATGAAGAAAGTTGAAGAAAAAAATAAGTGGAAAGAAAGGAAGTACTGAGGAAGAAAGTACTGGGGAGGAAAGAGGTAGGGGGATTTGGTTTGTGCTGGTGGAAAAAGAGCAGGGAATTGAATAATCTGCAGTAAAAAGTTTACCAGGTGTGATCGGAAAATAAGAATCACTCAGGGTTGTACGGCACCAAACTGGGCATAACGGAGGGGTGATTTATAAGGGGCTGTATTACAGGATGAGTTTGCTCAAAGCAGAAGAGGTTTGGAGGGGAATTCTGTTTGAGAATAGTAACTTATGTGTTACCATAGACAATGAAGAAAAAAATCAAGGTATTTGAATTCGTGGATCAAAATGGGAATTGCCCATTCCGAGATTGGTTTGATTCCCTGGATTCGTTATCAGCAGCAAGAACTGCTGCATATTTAGAACGAGTTGTTCAAGGAAACTATTCAAATGTGTCACCTATCGGATCTGCGTTATCTGAGATAAAAATCGATTTTGGAGCAGGTTATAGGATTTACTTTGGAAAAGAAGATGACTTTCTTCTCCTGTTGTTAGGTGGTAGTAGCAAGAAAGATCAGAAAAAAGCTATCGACAAAGCCAAACAACTTTGGACAGAGCATAAGGCTTTTAAAAAGCTAAGCCAAAAAAAAATATGAGGACATTATTATGCCATTAAGCAGATCATATAAGGAAACAATCAAAGCACGGGTAGAACGTGATCCTTCATTTCGTGCAGCATTATTTGATGAGGCAATAAGCGCATTCCTTGAAGGTGACACAGCCGTGGGAAAAGCGTTGCTTCGAGATCTGGTAAATTCGACCATAGGTTTTGAAGGATTAGCTGAAGAGTTAAATAAATCCAGTAAAAGCTTACATCGGATGTTGGCGCCCTCGGGTAATCCAAGAATGGAGAACTTATTCCAAGTTATAAGTGTCATAAAGAAAAATGAAGGGATCAGCGTCAAGTTAAGCTCTTCGTATAGTACTGGGGAAGAAAGATAAGAAGGTGAGGGGATGTGATATGGTGGATGTTATTGTTGTTGGGGGGGGGATTGTTGGGTTGGCTACGGCTTTGCGGATTATGCGGTCGCGGGGGGGGACTCGGTTGGTGCTGGTTGAAAAAGAGTTGGGGGTTGCGCGGCACCAGACGGGGCATAATAGTGGGGTGATTCAT
>JAPLFE010000156.1 GCA_026390855.1 Chlorobiales bacterium
CTTGTAATTGAACTGTGCTTTGTTCACATAGACAGACCAGGCAGATTGGTGGATGTCCAGTATAGTCTTCGTGTTTCCCTTAAAATTGAATCGGAACGTCTCTGGAAGCTTGTAATCCGCTTTTCTCGCATCCACCCCAAAAGGGCTTGACGGATCGCTTGCAAAACTCGTATTCTGCTCAAGCTGTAAATCACAAAGAACGGTAGTCGTTGCAGTTATGGTCAGCTGTCCATTGATTATCTGCGGATCATTGTCCAGCGTGAGGGACCCTCCCTTAACTCGAAGTCCGCAAAAGAATCCAGAATCAGCTGCTGGCTGAAAAATCCTTGCATTAATCCAGACAGAGTCAGGAACAATGGAATATTTTTTTGTGATTTCGACAGGTAATGAGTTTGCAAGAACAAAACGCGGCTCAACAAAACTTGCCTTAAACAGAATCGCCGGTTCCGTCCACCCATTGATATAAAGGGGAATAAGCTTTTCAATGCGGACAAAATCAAAATACAGTTCACGTCCGGCACTGTCCTTGAAGGGGCCGTACGTATTTACTCTAGCGCCAGCCGCTGCAGCAGGAGTGCTTCCCGGTGCCTGAGTCGTCCGGATGGGGAGTGTGCGCATAAACACCTGCATTGTATCGGAGGATGGTTGAGATTGTACTCGTTCAACCAAATTTTCAATCTTGCTTATCTGGTGTTGTTGAAGGTTTGTCGATGAGAATAAATCGCTCCGTTCAAAAATAAAATTCTGATTGTTGATTGTTTCGGGCTGCTGTTGGAGCAAAGCTTGGGCAATTTTCTCCTGAACATGTCCAAGGTTTTGTTCTTCCTGAGCATTGCTCGTTCGAATTTGTCCTGTTAAAGACGTAAGAAGAGTGGAAAGGTTTTTTTTAGGCATGGTGGTTGATCTTTCAGGTGAAGAAAGTATTTCCACAAAAAAACTGCTCGATAACTATTTCTCGCTGAAGGTGTCAGCTATTGCACAACACAACATGCGCTTGCAAAAACACAAAATGAACGAAGATGGCGCCGTTAGAATGAAGCTTTGCTTCGTTTTAATGATATCTGACGCAACAACAGTAAAACAGGCCTTAAACTGCGTATTTATAACAGCATAAGATAGTTGCTGTTATCCAAGACTACTCATAAAAACTACGTTGATGTAGTAAGAGTAATCGCTAAAACAGGAAGGTGGGAAGTTGAGGGTTTATAAAAAAACGAAAACTAAATCTCTCATTTTATCTTAATAATTTTTGTTTTGATAAACAAAAAAAATAATAACAAGCTCTTGACTATACTCGAATGGTCTTGATCTCTTTATTTGGGGATCTCACGATAGTAATTCAAATGTTGTTTTTTCAGCAAAACAGACTGGGCAGGCCCACTCATCGGTCACACGTTCAAATGGAGTCCCCGCTTTGATATTGTTGTCGATATCACCTTCCGCAGGATCATAAACATAGCCGCACTCACTGCACATCCATGCATTCATGGTCATTTGTTTTAGAGGTTGTTTCAAATCAAGCATCTTTCTGAAAACTACCATTTCGGACTGTGAAAAACCTTTTGATTTATAAAATCGCTGAGCCGTCTCATTATCCCGGTCAGTAAGGAGCGTTATGCGTCCGAAACCTTCACTTTCAGCGAATTTGATAGCATGGTTGATCAGTTTGGAACCAAAACCTTTACCCCTCCATTCAGGAGCTACAACCATGTCCTCAAGCAGGGCAACTTTTTTGCCGAGAAAGGTGCTGACGGTAAAAAGCAGCATAACCATTCCCTCAATAATGCCATTAATTTCAACCACAAAAATACAGCCAAGCTCAGGATTCCCTGTAATTATTGCAAGAGCTTTTGTCTGTGCCTCAGCATCAACGGTAAACTCGTGCTCCTGGCTGAAAAGGATTTCAAGAAGCTTTGAGCATCTCGGCACATCACTGCTGACAGCTGTTCGTATAAAAGGCATCTTTGTTTTTCAATCGTTTGGGTAATTCGTAAGGGTAATAGGCAATTTCATGATAATCTTTCATGAATTCAAAACTTTTAAGCATAAATATCCTGAAGATTCATCAATGAAGTTTTTCTTTATTTCAATGTTATTATCGGAGAGTCTCATCATATCGGCATTGCTGGAACGCCTTTTTTTGCTTGTACTTCCCTCCATATTGCCCTATACTTGTGGGTTGTTTTTTTTAGACCACTCTTCACCGGTGAACTGCAGAGCAGTATTGACTTTTTTAATTCCTTATAACCTGATAACCCCTGCATAAATGGACGCATTCTGGCTTTCGCTTGTGATGATTTTTATTGCTGAGCTGGGCGATAAAACGCAGCTTGTCGCATTGACACTCGCAACCTGCTACAATTCCTGGGTGGTCCTTTGGGGGATTTTCCTGGCAACCCTTGCCATTCATGTTTTCTCCGCTGGAATCGGTTGGTTTATTGGAGACAAACTGCCTACGGATTGGATAAAATTTGTTGCAGGAATCGCCTTTATTGCCTTCGGCTTCTGGACCCTCCGTGGTGATCATCTTGATGAAGATGATAGTAGCTGTAAAACCGGCATTAACCCCTTCTGGTTGGTTTTTTCAACATTTTTTTTGGCCGAGCTCGGCGACAAAACAATGCTTTCCACCATTACCCTCGCTTCGACTAATCCATTTCTGCCAGTCTGGATTGGTTCAACTATCGGAATGGTGATTTCGGATGGGCTTGCTATCATAGCAGGAAAAATGCTCGGAGCAAAATTGCCTGAAAAGGCCATAAAAATCGGGGCATCGTCCATATTTTTCCTGTTTGGGATTTTCAGTATGTACGAAGGGGGTTCGAAATTCGCTTTCTTCATTTGGGGGGTAGCTGCTGCGCTCATTGCCCTTACAGGGTACATTTTTCTCCGTAAAACAGGCGTTCGTCAAGTCGATTAAAACCGTCCAGAGAAGCCTGGAAATGCTGCATTGTGATTTTTATCTGTATTATACACACAATGCATTTAAAGAGTATAATTTGTATAATACATGTACTATGTCTCGAGATATCATCCACCCCTTGCTACTCGCTCATAAAAGAGCGTTTAAAATATGACTTCGCATGGATAAAGAGGCTGGTTCACATTCGAGGGACTGCGTTTGGTAAAGAAGGTTATACATATAGTACAGTTAAAACATATTACACGCACAATGCGCATAATTACAGTAGCACTGCAAAAGGGCGGTACAGGCAAAAGCACCACGGCACATGCAATGGGCCAAGGGTTGCAGCGGCAGGGGAAGAGTGTTTTGTTTATTGATCTTGACCCTCAAGGAAACCTTACCTATACTATGAGGGCTAAGGCAAACAAGCCAACCAGTTTTGAGGTAATGACAAGACAGCATACGGCTGATGAGGTGATACAAAAGATAGATCAAGGTCATCTTATACCATCCAGTCCTCAGTTGTCTGGCGCCGATTTAGTGGTTACCCAGACAGGGAAGGAATACCGCATAAAAGAGGCATTACAGAACCTTCAGGGTCAGTACGATTTTATTATTATCGATACACCACCTGCACTGGGAACCTTGACCATAAATGCCTTGACTGCTGCAACTGAGGTCATAATACCGGTTCAGGCCGAGACATATAGTATACAGGGGATCGCGCAACTGTACAGTACCATACAAGCAGTAAAAGCCTACTGTAATCCAGCACTTACTGTAGCAGGCATGCTCCTTACCCGGCATAATAGCCGCACCATACTCAGTAGAGATATGGCAGATACAATAGAGGCAACGGCCAGAGAGTTAGGTACAAGGCTATTTAAATCCACAATCAGGGAGGGAATAGCAGTAAAGGAAGCTCAGGCGCGCAGGGAACCTTTATTCAGTTACGCTCCGGATAGTAACCCCGCGCAGGATTACACGCGCTTCGTTGATGAATATCTGCAGAACCAAAGAGAGGATGGGAACAATGTCTAAAAAAAGCTTTAAGGATATAAATCCTGCAACCGCCTTCATAAGTAGCGCGAAACAGCTTCCTGAGTCAGGTAATACGCATAATGTGTATAGTACTGATAACGCAAACAATAAACATAATACACACAAATCTGGCGAAACCAAAAGTAAGCGCCTGAACCTTTTAATACGTCCAAGCCTCTTGGAGAACTTTACAAAGGCCGCACACATGAAGCGCTCCAGCGTTAATGATCTGCTAAATCAAATCATGGCTGATTACGTTGAACAAGAGGCAGAAGCAATCAAACTGTATAACAAAACCTTTGAATCTGAATAAAAACAACCGACCATAAGTTTAATTATCATGATGCTGGATCATCAGTATACCATTAGAGCCATGTCTCGGCCTGAAGTAGAGTTTGCTGTTGACTGGGCAGCATCAGAAGGCTGGAACCCCGGGCTTTACGATGCCGGATGCTTCTATGCTGCTGATCCTGAAGGGTTTCTCATAGGATTACTCGGCGATGAACCTGTTGCTTGTATTTCAGTTGTCAAATACGGAGCTCTCTTTGGATTCCTTGGCTTTTATATTGTCAAGCCGGAATATCGAGGTATGGGTTACGGTCTTGGTATCTGGAATGCTGGCTTAACACGACTTCAGGGTCGCACGGTTGGTCTTGACGGTGTTATTGCTCAACAGAAAAACTATAAAAAGTCAGGATTTACTCTCGCTTATCGAAATATTCGCTATCAGGGTAATGGAGGCGGAAGAAATGTTCCTCCTGATTCTTCAATTGTGAAACTTCGCGAAATTCCCTTTGAGGATGTCAATTATTATGACAAGCCATTTTTTCCTGACGACCGTAAGGCATTTCTCCGATGCTGGATAGATCAGAAAGAGGGCACTGCTCTTGGAGTTATGCAGAACGGAAAACTTTCTGGATATGGAGTCATTCGACCATGCCGTAAAGGTTATAAGATAGGTCCTTTGTTTTCCGATACACCGCTTATTGCTGAAAAGCTGTTTTTAGCTTTAAAGGCAACCACTTCTGTTGATGAACCCATATTTCTTGATATTCCCGAAACAAATAAAGAAGCTCTTGATATGGTTAACCGTCACAAAATGAATGTTGTTTTCGAGACCGCTCGAATGTACACAGGAGAAATACCCAACCTGCCAGTTCAGAAAATCTTTGGCGTTACAACCTTTGAGCTCGGTTAACCAACAGCACCATTAATACGACGATTAAAATGTTTGTAACCTTTTATTTCCCGTTAGTAAAAATAAAAGACATACATTGAACATATGCTTGTAATCTGGTCGATGTTAGGAAAATACGATGCATTAAAAATTCTGTTTTTCTGTCAAATAACTGACGATTTGGCGTGTATTTAGAGTAAATAAGTCCCAAAAAGCCTAAAAAGTCGGAAATTCGGAAATTTTGAAAAAATTAAAGTCATCTTAACTGAATAATATCAAAAGGTTTATAGGTTTCTTCTACTTTACTTGAATAGTTGAAATTTTTGCTAAAAAATCGATAAATCACCCGTTTTTAGAGTGAAAATAAGTTAAAAAGGCTGTTTATGGTGTTTTTTAACACAAAAGTGTTCTGATTTTTCCCGCTTGTAATATCAACCAGTTTGGACGAGTGAACATGCCGGTTCCCTCCGACCACAAGTTTGATTGCTAAAAACTTTTTATGACATCTCTCCTTGAAATCAGGAATCTATCCTTTGCTTACGAGGGATCGACATCTCTTGTTTTTGATCACCTGGACTTGACCGTAAATGAGGGAGAGTTTATTCTTATAAAGGGCCCTTCAGGATCAGGAAAATCAACATTGCTGCGTCTTATATGTCGCCTGAACCAACCACAGGGAGGTTCTATTCTTTTTCAGGGTAACGATATTACTTCTATCACCCCTGCAAAGCTTAGGAGTTTTGTCAGTTATGTAGCCCAGATCCCACAAATGGTCGATGCTACAGTTGAAGAAAACTTACTTCTGCCATTTACCTTTGCCATCAATGCAGCCAAAACCCGGCCTGGCACTGAAGAGCTGCGTGAGATGCTCAGTAAATTTTACCTCCCGGATGTAAGTCTGGATCAATCTGCCATGAAACTTTCAATAGGCCAGAAACAGCGTTTGGCTATTATGAGGGCCCTGTTGCAGAATCCTCTTCTTTTGTTACTTGATGAACCAACTTCAGCCCTTGACCAGGAAAGCGCAGTAATGGTTTTTTCTATTATGGAGAAGCTGAACACCGAGCACCGAAAAACGCTCATAACCGTTACACACGTTGATTATAAGCCGGAAACAGTACGCCCTCTTACTTATACCCTTGCCCAAAGATCATTGCATATTACATCATGAATTCGATCATTAATATCTCGACAGGTCAACTCCTGCTTGCCTTGGTTTTTATCCTGATCGCCCAGATAAGCTCATTTATTTACCATCTGGGTCTTAATCGAGATATCGCCGTTGGTACCCTGCGTACGTTTTCACAGCTTTTTCTGATGGGGTATGTTCTGACCTATATTTTGAAAACTACCAACCCATGGTTAGTCCTGAGCGTTTTCATGGTTATGGTTGTATCAGCCATGTTTATCATCAAGGGAAGGGTGAAAGAAAAGCAGATACCCTATATCATACCGACATTTCTTACCATGCTTGTCAGCTACATGGCTACTGCACTCTTTGTTTCCGGGTTGGTTATCGGCATAACCCCATGGTGGGAACCTCGCTACTTTATTCCCGCAGGAGGCATGGTGATCGGAAATTCTATGTCGGCTCTTGCCGTCTCGCTCGAGCGGCTTTTCAAAGATATGCGGCAACAGAAAGAATTGGTAGAAATGAAGCTCTGTCTTGGCGCCGATTACCGTGAAGCCAGCCTTGATATATTCAAGAATGCTGTTACTGCGGGCATGATTCCTTCAATCAATGCAATGATGGGTGTGGGGCCTTGTATTTATTCCCGGTATGATGTCCGGTCAGATTCTTGCCGGAACTGATCCGCTTATTGCCATCCGTTATCAGATTGTCGTTATGCTGATGCTGGTGGGTTCAACGGCAGTCAGTTCCGTAGTTGTCATGCTCTTTGTCAGGCGCCGCTGCTTTGGTAGCGGAGAAGAGGTGCTATTGAGCCCGAGCTGATTTGTCGGATGGTTTTGTTGCCACGTACACCACAATCCCTGCAATCATCATGATAAAACAAAGTACCTGCCCCATAGAAAAATTCAGGAACACAAAGCCAAGCTGAGCATCAGGTTGGCGGAAATATTCTATAAAAAAGCGGACAAATCCATAGCCAAAAAGATAGAGTGCTGAAAGAAATCCTGTGAATGGAGCTTTCTTACGCAGAAGCCAGAGAATAATAAAAAGTAGGATTCCTTCGAAAAATGCTTCATAGAGCTGAGAAGGATGGCGGAGTTGATGGGTCGGAGCAAACGGGAAATACATACCAATAGCAGAATCGGTAACCCTTCCATACAATTCCCCATTTATGAAGTTACCAAGGCGGCCGAAAGTGTAGCCAAGCGGTACTGCGGGGATAAAAAGGTCAAACGTTTCAAAAAAGCTGACTTTTTTGGAATGTGTAAATGCAAAAACAGCAAGAATAACTCCAATTACAGCTCCATGATAAGACATGCCTGTAATCCCTGCGAAACGACAACCTCCAGGAGCAGATACCCAAGGAAGAATGCTGCCAAGGGGATCCGCAAGAAATTCACTCATTCCATAAAACAGGATATATCCCAGACGGCCACCAGCAACAACACCAACCATAATCCAAGTGAGTGCATCTCCGATAAAGGGACGCTCAAAAGGCAGTTTCTCTGAATCAAGACGATAACGTGTAAGAAGATAGACGATAGCGAACGCCACGATATACATCATCCCATACCAGCGAACAGCAAATACACCGGCAGAAAAGATTACCGGATTCATTTGTGATGGCAAATTTTGCCACCAGAGCACAAAATCAGTCATAAACGTCTCTTTTTTGATGATTTGGGGGTTATAAAAATTTAGAGTTCCTTGGATGAAATTAAAATATAGTTAACTTAAAATCTTGCACAATTCTGTGTTTTCTTTTTTCTACCCATCAACATACAAACCACCAATAGTATGGCTAAGATACTTGAAGGGCCAGCCATGAAACTATTCAACAAATGGGGCATTCCTGTGCCAAATTATGTTGTTATCATGGACCCCAACCGACTTGAACAGCTTGGAGAAGCTAATAAATGGTTGAGAGAATCAAAACTCGTTGTTAAAGCTCATGAGGCTATCGGCGGGCGATATAAACTGGGACTGGTCAAACTTGGGTTAAACCTTGAGCAGGCTCTGGAAGCAGCAAAAGAGATGATCGGACGCGAAATTGGCACTTCAGTCGTCCGTCAGGTTATTGTTGCTGAAATGCTTGATCATGACGAAGAGTATTATGTTTCCATTGCTGGAAATCGTGATGGGGCCGAACTTCTTCTTTCCAACAAAGGTGGAGTGGATATCGAAGATAACTGGGATACCGTAAAACGCCTTTTCATTCCCCTCGATGAAACTCCGAGCATCGAACGTATTACTGAAGCCGCATGGGAAGCCGGTTTTGTTGGTGAAATCGCAGAACGTGTTGCAAAAATAACTTCCCGTCTTATTCTCTGTTTTGACAATGAAGATTCGCAGTCGATTGAGATCAATCCGCTTGTCATACGCAAGAGTGATATGCGGTTTGCTGCTCTTGATGCGGTTATGAACGTTGATTGGGATGCTCGTTTCCGTCATGCTGACTGGGATTTCAAACCAGTCTCTGAAATCGGTCGTTCATTCACTGAAGCCGAACAGCAGATCATGGATATCGATGCCCGTATTAAGGGGTCAGTCAAGTTGGTTGAAGTTCCTGGTGGCAACATTGCTTTGCTCACTGCAGGTGGTGGTGCTTCGGTTTTTTATTCTGATGCCGTGGTAGCTAGAGGTGGTTCAATTGCAAATTACGCTGAATATTCTGGTGATCCACCAGACTGGGCTGTAGAGGCTCTCACTGAAACCATTTGTAGACTGCCTAATATCAAACATATTATTGTTGGTGGGGCTATTGCCAATTTTACTGATGTCAAGGCAACTTTTAACGGAATTATCAATGGTTTCCGGGAAAGTAAATCAAAAGGGTTCCTTGAAAATGTGAAAATCTGGGTAAGACGAGGTGGGCCAAATGAAAATCAGGGCCTTGCTTCAATGAAAAAGCTGCAGGAAGAGGGATTTGACATCCATGTTTATGACCGCAGCATGCCTATGACTGATATCGTTGACCTTGCCTTGAATTCATAAGGGCGAACGGTATCGCACAATTCCAAAGCGTAACTTTTAACTTATTCAGCAGAAAGAAATTTATCGAGGCGGTGAACTAAACAACGTTACTGTTTATGCATCGCTCGAAAGAGCTATTCTGGAAAATTCTCAAATCAATACAGCGCTTATTTATATCGGCGCATCAAGAGCATACCAGTCAGCAAAGGAAGCACTTGATTCACCTGGAATCAAGCTTGTTACCATGATCACTGAAGGTGTTCCCGAAAAAGATGCCAAGAGGTTGCGCAAGTATGCCCTGGAGAAAGGAAAAATCTTTAATGGCCCATCTTCAATCGGCATCATGTCGGCAGGGGAGTGTCGTCTCGGTGTTATCGGTGGAGAGTATAAAAATCTGAAACTTTGTAATCTTTACCGTGCCGGTTCGTTCGGCGTCATTACAAAATCAGGCGGTCTCTCAAATGAAGCGATGTGGCTGTGTGCCCAGAACGGAGACGGTATCACTTCAGCTGTAGCCATCGGTGGAGATTCGTATCCCGGCACAGACTTTGTCACCTATCTTCAAATGTTTGAAAATGATCCGGAAACTAAAGCCGTTGTTGTTATCGGTGAAGTCGGTGGAACACTGGAGGAGGAAGCTGCTGAATGGTTCGGAGCCGAAAAACGTCGAATTAAACTTATTGCAGCTATTGGCGGAACCTGCCAGGACGTTTTACCACAGGGTATGAAATTCGGGCATGCTGGTGCAAAGGAAGGGAAAAAAGGTCTTGGTTCAGCACGCTCTAAAATAAACGCTCTTCGTGAAGCTGGTGCCCATGTACCGGACACGTTTGGTGGTTTGAGTAAGGCAATCAAGCAGGTTTATCTCGAATTGCAGGCAACTGGCATTATCAAGCCGGAACCTGAACTTGACGAAAAGCTACTGCCAGACCTTCCTCCAAGTGTTCAGGAAATTATGAAGCAGGGGGACGTTATCGTAGAACCTCTGATTCGTACTACCATTTCCGACGACCGTGGCGAAGAACCTCGTTATGTTGGCTATGCGGCATCAGAACTCTGTGAAAAAGGCTACGGCATTGAAGATGTTATCGGACTGCTTTGGAACAAAAAACTTCCAACAAAAGAAGAGTCTGAGATCATCAAGCGCATTATTATGATCTCAGCAGATCATGGTCCTGCAGTTTCTGGTGCTTTTGGTTCAATTATTGCAGCTTGTGCAGGAATTGATTTACCACAGGCTGTTTCTGCTGGTATGACTATGATCGGCCCGAGATTCGGCGGTGCAGTTACCAATGCCGGTAAATATTTCAAGTATGGTGTTAAGGAGTATCCGAACGACATCCCAGGATTTCTTTCTTGGATGAAACAGAACGTCGGTCCTGTTCCAGGTATCGGTCATAGGGTGAAGAGCCTTAAAAATCCTGATAAACGGGTTAAATATCTGGTCGAATATGTTAAAAACCAGACTACTCTCCATACACCATGCCTTGACTACGCCCTTGAGGTCGAAAAGATTACCACTTCAAAAAAGGATAATCTTATCCTTAACGTTGATGGAACAATCGGTTGTATTCTGGTTGACCTTGATTTCCCTGAATACTCACTGAACGGCTTCTTCGTTCTTGCTCGGACGATAGGCATGATTGGTCACTGGATCGATCAGAATAATCAGAATTCACGTCTGATCAGACTGTACGATTATCTGATTAACTATGCTGTTAAAGAAGAGCGCGAAGTACCCGAAAAGAAGTAATCAGTTCAGGTTGAAATACTCAATGATTCATTGAGATAAAAAAAGGCAGGAAGTTATAATTTCCTGCCTTTTTACTTTATACCATTTTTCTTCTTACTTGTTTTGGCCTCTTATAAAGAAGAAGTCTTAACTGTATTTTTTTTAAAGAAATAGATAAGGTTTCTATATAAAAAGGCCTGTACTTTTGAAAATTTTTTGCCTTCCAGCATTTTATTTTTGATAACTATCATTAATTACGTTAAACTCGACATAGAACTCAGTCAATGGTTGGCTGGTCGCTATTCAAGTAATTTGTGCCTTGGTTACTTGCGGGGTATCTCTATTTTTCAATGCACATGTTACTGAGATTAAAACAATGAATATTTACATCGGCAATTTGGCTTACACAGTTACTGAAGATGATCTTCGTGATTCATTTTCCGAATTCGGAGAAGTCGCAAATGCAAGCATCATCAATGACAAGTTTTCAGGTCGCTCTAAAGGCTTTGGATTCGTTGAAATGCCTAAAGACACTGAAGCTCGTGAAGCTATTGAATCACTGAATGGTAAAGATTTGAATGGCCGCACAGTCACGGTCAACGAAGCAAAGCCTCGTGAAGAAAGATCACCAAGAAGAGATCGTTACTAAGCTTTTCGGTTTTTATGTTACAGCAAAGCCAGATAAAACATGAGTTTTGTCTGGCTTTTTTGCTATAGATCATTAACCATCAAACAGCTCATCATTTTTCCAGCGTAATGCTTTCCAGTAACGCCTTTAAAGCGCAATGTGCTGAAAAAATATTTTCACAGTAACACAAATTATTGAAAGAAAATTAAGTATGAGGCGTATTAAGTAATAACAATGGAAGGGAAATAATAACGAAACAAGAATTTTATGGCCGGAGTTATTGTTTTTACTTGCGGTGTTCGAGATATTTGATGGTTTTTCTTTTGCTGCTGATAAGACAGAAGTATGTTTTTATCTAGTTAAGTAATTAAATAATTATAGGTTAGAGTGATAAATTTTGGTCATTTGGTGTTATTGTTAAGTTGAAAATTGCTCCTTTTTAAAGAGGGGCTTTTCTTATTTTATAGGGTGAAAGGTTGAAACTGAAGGCCATCAAAGTACAAATCAGGATCACATATCAAATTTTGATACATTAAAGAGGTAAAATAAATGCGTAAAAAGATATTATTTCTAAAAAAATATTTAAAAAACCCAAAAAGCATTGGTTCTGTCATACCGTCTTCAGAATTTCTGGCAAAAGCAATTTACAAATCAATCAAAGATTTGGATCAAACAACTGTCATAGAGATTGGTGCAGGAACAGGTGCTATTACTCAACATATCTCAAGTTTAAACCCGGTATTGGTTGAGATTGACAAGGAATTCTGTGCTTTACTGAAAAAAAACTTTCCTCACCTTAACATTGTCAATTCTTGCGCACTGGAACAGTTAAAAAAAATTGATGAAAAGGTAGGGCTGGTAGTCTCAATTCCGCTCATTAACAACCCATTCAAATCATTATTTATTCCGCTGTTAAATAATCTCTACGAAAGGGGATTGTTAAAATGGTGTGTAATATTTACTTATGGTCTAAATGATCCTTTACAGGAAGTTAAGTTTGAAAGTAAAGAACGAACCCGATTTGTTCTAAAAAATATTCCACCTGCGCATGTTTGGGTTTATTCATAAGTTACTTTCTGAGATACGTCACCTATGCTGCCGAAAAATAACATAGGTGACGTTATATGACATTTAGATATGGGCTGAAGCTTTTGTTTAATTGTTGTTTACTTTACATAATATATATTATACAAACACAAGAAAAAGTAAAACATATAAGAGTTAAACTGGAAAATCATTTCTCTTGCTTTAGCGCGTGGATCCATCGTATATTTATTTCGCTTAACGTATTTATTTACTAATTAACGAAAGGGGATGTTGTTATGTTTGGATTGGGTGGACAAGAACTGTTGCTTATTCTTTTCGTCGTTTTGTTGTTTTTTGGTCCGCAAAAACTGCCAGAACTTATGCGAGGCCTCGGAAAAGGAATGAAAGAGTTTAAAAAAGCACAAGCTGATCTTGAAGATGAATTCCATAAAGTGGTTGAGGCTCCTGAGCCGAAAAAAAAACCTGTTGAGAGTACAGCTAAAAAGGAAGAAGAAGTTTCAGTAGGTGACAAATCGTAACACGGCATATTGCTACTATAATCACAAGTACTATCAATAGCGAGGGGAAAATTCATGAAAGTATCAACAGCAAGAATTATAGCATTTTTTCTTTTTTTTAGCACACTATCCGGCTGTGGTTATAACAGCATTCAGCAAAACGAAGAAGCTGTTAACAAATCTTGGGGTGATCTAGAGTCGCAACTGCAGCGCCGGGCCGATCTTGTTCCTAATCTTGTAGCAACAGTTAAAGGTGCTGCAAATTTTGAAAAAGAAACATTAACTGCGGTTGTTGAGGCAAGATCAAAAGCCACGTCCATTCAGCTTACTCCCGAAATGTTGAGTGATCCAGCAGCTATGGCAAAATTCCGAGAAGCTCAGGGGAAACTTTCCTCCAGCCTTTCACGCCTCCTTGTTGCGGTTGAGCGTTATCCTGAACTCAAGGCAAACCAGAACTTCAGGGATCTTCAGAATCAGCTTGAAGGTACTGAAAATCGTATAAGTGTAGCACGTCAGAGATATAATGGAGCTGTAGAGACTTTTAATTTCTCAATCAGGCAATTTCCTAACTCTATGACAAATAGCATGCTGCTGAAACTCAAACCCAAGGAGTACTTTAAGGCCGATGCAGCCGCTAAAGCAGTACCGGGGGTGAAATTCTGATTACGCGAGATAGCAAAACCATACCTTTACCGAGGCTTGGCGCGAAGATTGCCGTAATACTGCTAGCTTTATTGTTACATGTTACGGCATATAGCAGCCTCTTTGCAGCAATTGAAGTTCCTGTACTTTCAGGACGTATCAATGATTATGCTGCCATGATTTCAGCTCCAGCAAAAGCTGAAATAGAAGGGAAACTTAAACAGTTTGAAGCTTCCGAGTCAACTCAGATTGTTATTCTTACTGTTCCTTCTCTTAAAGGTGATCCCATTGAGGATTTTTCTATTCGGGTGGCTGAAGCTTGGAAAATAGGACAGAAAGGTTCCGATAACGGTGTGCTGTTGATTGTTTCAAGGGATGACCACAAAGTGCGCATAGAGGTTGGATATGGCCTGGAAGGTAAACTGACCGATCTTGTAGCCGGACGTATTGTAAGAGACGAGATTGTTCCTGCATTCAAGGCTGGTCAGTTTGATGTGGGATTCGCTAAGGGTGTTTCTTCAATCATTGCTGCTACACATGGAGAATATAAGGCAAAGTCTAAGGCTGTACGCAATGGAGATAAGCCGTCATTTCCATTACTGTTTATAATTTTCCTTGTTATCTATATTATTTTCCATCTTTTTAAAGGATTTTTTGGTGGCGGATTCGGTGGCGGTTTTTTTGGAGGAGGTGGCAATGATGATAATTTTAGCGGTGGAGGTGGCAGTTTTGGTGGTGGCGGATCTTCAGATGAGTGGTAAGGCGATTTAGCTGTTCTCTTTTATTGATAAATAATTGTTGTATAATATATATTATGTAAAGCAGATAATGATCACGCAAAATTTATGTTATTCACATTCCAAGAAAGGCCTTTTTGACCTCTTGGTTATTGAGGAGTTCTTCTCCTGTTCCTGTCAGTACAATAGTTCCTGTTTCAATAACATATCCTCTATGACTGATTTTCAACGATTGGTAAACATTCTGTTCAACTAAGAGCACTGTAACACCGGTAGTATTGATGGTATGGATTGAGCGGAAAACAACTTCTGTAAACAATGGCGATAATCCAAGACTTGGTTCGTCAAGTAAAAGAAGTTTTGGGTTTCCCATTAAACCTCTTCCAATTGCAAGCATTTGTTGTTCTCCGCCTGACATAGTGCCGCCAAATTGATTTTGGCGATCAGCAAGTTTAGGAAACAAATTAAAAACTCGTTCAAGGTTCGGTTTACGATCTTTCTGCTGTAGATACCCTCCCATTATCAGGTTTTCTAAAACAGTCATTTCAGGAAAGATCTTGCGACCTTCTGGAACGTGAATAACCCCTCTTTGAACAATCGTATGTGCTTGAAGATCGTGAAGCGATTCATTGTTATATGTGATTGTGCCTTTTGATTTTATGAGGCCTGAGATTGCCTTGAGAAGTGTTGATTTACCAGCACCATTGCTCCCTACTACAGAGACAATTTCTCCTTGGGATATAGTAATATTGATATCCCTCAAAACCGGCGTTTCACCGTATCCAGCATTCAGATTTTTAATGTTAAGCATTCTGAACACCTCCAAGGTAAGCAGCTATTACATCAGGATTACGGGTTATTTCTTCCGGTGTGCCTTCCGCAAGCTTTTCTCCAGAATTCAGAACGACTATCCAATCACAAAGAGAGGTAACAGCTTTCATATCATGCTCGATAAAAACTATCGTAGCACCCTTCATTCTTATATCACGGATTATTGCGAGTATGGTATCTGTTTCAGTTTTGTTCAATCCTCCACAAATTTCGTCAAGAAGCAGCATCTTTGGTCGAGTAGCTAGTACCCTTGCAAGCTCCAGCTTTTTTTTGAGCCCTATAGATAATGATCCCGCTGTTTTGCTCGCATAATCAGTTAGGCCAACCAACTGTAACTGCTCCATCGCAATTTTTTGAGCTTCTTTAGTATCATTTGTAATAGAAAACCCTCCAATCATAACATTTTCCAGCACCGTCAAACTACCCAATGGCTTTACCCTTTGCCAGGTACGAGCCATGCCTAAATGGCAAACTTCATCTGGACGAAGGTTATTAATTTTTTTATTATTAAAAATAATATCCCCTGAAGTTACGTGATAAAAACCTGTAATACAGTTGAACAAAGTTGTCTTTCCTGCACCGTTAGGACCAATTAGACCAAAGATCTGATTCTTATCAACGGAAAAACTAACGTTTGAAATAGCATTATTCCCACCAAATTGCTTGCAAACATGATTGATATGCAAAAGATGATTTATCATTTATCCCTCCGGAAAAGCCCCAAAACTCCTTTAGGCAGATAAAGTATGCAAAGCACTGTGATGATTCCATAAACCAGCACATGAGCATGAGCTAGATTTTCTTTTAAAAAAATACCAAGGACCGATGTTTCCGATACAATTCCAAGCCTTACAAGAGTATCCCCTATCACGTTTGAACGCAGCATTTCAGCAAGCGGCACTAGCAGAACAGCCCCAAGAACCGGCCCCCATAATGTTCCGACTCCGCCGATAATGGCTGTCAATATTATTTCAATGGAAAGCCGAAGATCCAGGACTGCTGTTGTATCAATAAAACGGATATAAACAGCATAAAGGCTTCCAAGAATAGATGTTAACGCTGCTGAGATGAGTAATGCCTTGTTTTTATAGAAAGAGAGATTAATGCCTAAAGATGCTGCGGCATCCTGATCTTCACGGATTGCCTGAAGATAATACCCTGTTTTCGATGTTCGGAGATAGACTATTATGCACAAAGTAATAATGAGAACCAGTAGCATGCCATAAAAAAATGGATTCTTATTGTTCAAATCAATTCCCCACAAGGAAACATCTGAAATTAGAATGCCTTGCGCTCCCCCGGTAAAATCAAAATTGAGCACTGAAAGGCGCACAATTTCAGCAACAGCAATAGACGCAAGACCAAAGTAATGACCACGAAGCCTAAACACAATGCTGCCTGTAATTAAAGCGATAATGCAGGCAGTAACGATCCCTGCAAAAATGCTTAGAAGTGGATTGAGAGTGAATTGAGAAAGAAGGATCATGGTTGTGTAAGCTCCAGCTCCAAAATAGGCAGCATGTCCAAAGCTGTATTGTCCTGCATAACCGCCAAGGATATTCCATGCGGAAGAGAGTGCTGCCATCATCAGCACTGAAATCATTACACCAATAAAATAAGGATTCTCTCCCATCACTGGCGGCAAAGCGGCAGCCAGCAAGGCAAAAATCGTAATAATTGTTATCTTTTTTTTCATTACTGCTCCCCTTTTTTACCGAATAGTCCTTGTGGACGAAGCAGTAAAACCGCTAGAAAGAGTATAAAGACTACAACATCCTTCCAGTCGGTTGAAAGATATGTCGAAGCCATTGCCTCAACTACGCCGATTATAAGCCCTCCGAAAGCTGCACCGACAACTGAGCCAAGACCTCCCAAAATACATATGGTAAAGGCTTTAAGTAGGAAACTATGACCTACCATCGGATGAATGTAATATGTTGGGGCTATTAGAGCGCCAGCTGTCGCAGCCAAAGTGGTACCAAGACCAAATGCTATTGCACTCATCTTTGCGACATTAATTCCCATTAGTTGAGCAGCCTCACGGTTTTGGCTTGTTGCCCACAATGCCAAGCCGATAGTGGTTTTAGAAAGAAATAAATAGAGGATTGCTGTAATTGCGCAGGTAACGATAAATGACAATAATAGAGGAACTGATAATGAAATACCACCGAAAATATTGAATGCACTGCTTGAATAGGTTGTAGTCAAAATTTTGGGATCACTGGAAAATGCTAAAAGTGCAGAATTACTCATGATCAGACCAAGACCGATAGTTAGCAGGATCTGATTTTGGTGGGGATGATGAATGATCTGGTTGATAAATACTTTTTCAATGAGGAAGCCAAACAAAAAGGATATTGGAATAATCAACAAGAGTGATAAATATGGGTCAATATGAAGCAAGGTGAACGCGAAATATGCCAGATACATTCCTAACATCATTAAATCACCATGAGCAAAATTGCTGATATTCATGACACCAAAGACAAGGGACATGCCTATTCCGGCAAGCGCACAACGCCGCCGGTCAGGATTCCTGATAGTAAGGACTGAAGAAAAAATATCATGATTCTCCCTGTGAAATGAACTGCATACTTGAAGAGATCAGCTGAGAGCTTTTACAATGATGAAGCCAGCAATACAGATACAAAGCGCCTCCAGTCGTAATATGTAGGTGCTTTGTATCTATGTTTTAGCTAAACGAGATATTCATCTCCAGGATTTTATCTTGTAAAAGGATATATGAGTTTTTTCTTGCTGAATTGGGCGGGATAAACAGTTTCATACTGACCGCTTATAATTTGTTGTACCAGCATTGAGTGGTTGTTCTGGTTGGTAAACCCGTTATAGTCTGCAAATTTTACAGGTCCCATAATTCCATTCCAACTACCAGCTTTCAGGCTAGCGCGGAGTTTAGCTGCACTTCGGGTTGTGAAAGCAGTTTCACTCATGATTCTTATTGCTTCATAAGCGCAGGCTGCATGATATGACGGTACTTTAGAATATTTTTCTTTATAGCGACGCGCAAAATTCGCAGCACCTGTCCAGTTAACATCATCAGTCCATTGCGTAGCAGAAAGTACCAGATTTGATATTTCTGTTTGTTGGGCAAACTGGGCCGTAGTATAACCGGCTCCAGCACCAAGGAACGCTTTTGGAGTAAGCCCGATTTCCTTAGCTTGACGCATAAGCAGTATGGCGTCCGCATCATAAGATACAAGGAAAACAAGGTCAGGATTTGCAGCTTTGACTTTGGAAAGAGATGGACGGTAGTCGGGTTGTCCCTGCTGATATTTTTCGTTTGCAACTTCTTTTAAACCCATCTTGGCAGCATTTTCCTGGGCTGTTTTGACGGTGGAAACGCCAAAGTCAGTCGCAGCATAGATATAAGCTATGGTTTTAGGCTTGTAAGCCGCAACAGCTTTCATCAGCACACTTGAATAGACATTAGCTGGAGCATTTAACCGGAAAACGTTTTTATAACCTTTCATGGTAATTTCTTCTTTTGCAGCGGCAGGCACAAGGAGCGGCACCTGATACTGATCAGCTCTGGAAGCAACCACATTTGCAGAGCCAGAAGTATAAGGACCAACAACTCCGATAACACCATCACGAGTTACAAGCTTTTCATAAGCCGCTAGAGCATTTTTTGGATCGCCTCCGTCATCTTCCTTGATAAGATCCACCTGAATACCCTTTGCTTTCAGATCTTCAATCGCCATGGCCGCACCATTGGTTAAGTTCTCTCCAATTTGTGCTTCTTTACCTGTGATTGAGTTGATAAAACCAATCTTGACCGGTGCTGCATGTCCCGACAACGGGAACGCCAAGATGACTGCTACAATAATTGATATGAACTTTTTTTTCATGTGTTGTTGCCCTCTATGGTTTGAGTTGACCCTACTGAGCTTTGCTGAAAAATGTTCTCCATCATGATTATTCTACAAATCTTAACTACCTTAATTTACAATATTATACTCATCAAACGCAATCGGGCTGTACTTCATTTTGAATTTATAGGCAAGCCCTTCACTCCTATATAGGATGCTATTCTGAAAAAAATGTACATTAAGCAAATTGCCGTTAGCTTATTACATTACCTTTAAAACCGCTAAAAAGATGGATTCAAAAAATATAGTACTTGAGGTATTGAAAAAAGAGGGTATTCCTTTGAATGCTGGTCGGATCGCGGAAATCAGTGGATTGGATCGTAAAGAAATTGACAAGACCATGAAGCTTCTGAAAGATGAAGAGTTGATTGTCAGTCCAAAGCGTTGTTATTGGGAGCCAAAGAAATAATTACCGATTTTATAATGGTTAATCAGCTTCGCTGAACCAATAACTACTATAACCACTTAGTCTGCATCACGACGATGACTATGAAATTGTTTGTGCCTTCTTTTTTGATCGTCAGCCTTTTTTCACTTGGTGCTTGCGATCCTGAAAAACTGCCTGTTTCAGATGAGGTTTACGAATCTAAGGCAGAGGCTTTAGCGGAACAAAAGCTTGATGAAGGTAAAAAAATCTACGAATCAAATTGTGCGGGTTGTCATGATGCTGGTGTTTCTGGGGCCCCAAAACCTGGAGACAAGAATGCGTGGCGTGAGCGCATTGCTTCAGGTGTTGCTATCATGGCTAAAAAATCAATTCAAGGTTTCGAGGGTAAAACTGGAGTGATGCCACCAAAAGGCGGGAATTCAACTTTAACTGATGATGAAGTAACCAATGCAGTTAATTTTATGATTTCGAATTTGAAATAATGGCGAGAATCAACTCCATAAACATGGTTCTTTGATATCCAAGGCATCTTTCAAACCAGAATCCCTTTCTATTTTTTTTCTCACCGCTTTGCAAAATGCCATCTCGTTCGCCCAGATTTCAACGGCGTTTTTTGCACGGGTTATACCGGTATAGATCAGTTCTCTTGTCATGATATCACTATCTACCGGCGGCAGAATCATCAGTACTTTTTCAAACTCTGATCCCTGGCTTTTGTGGATGGTCATGGTAAATGCAGTTTCATGAACAGGAAGGCGTTCCGGGGGGATGCTGCGAACACCACCTTTCGGGTCAGGAAAAAAGGCCTTGAGGGCTCCACCGCTTTCAGGATCAGGAAAGAGTATACCGGTATCACCATTAAAGAGCTTCATTGAATAGTCATTAACAGTAATAAGAATTGGACGACCATGGTATCCCCTGATATCAGGTGTAATCAGACCTTTCCTTCTCAGGATACTTTCGACTGCAATGTTCAGGCCACTTACTCCGTAAGGGCCATCACGCAAAGCACAGAGTATACGGAACTTGTCAAATCGCTCCAGAGCCTCTGAAGCTGATCTGGCAGAAAGATAGCTTTGATATCCTTCGATTACTTTGATTGTGAGAAATTTTCGAAGTTCTTCTCTTGCGGGAAGGTACTGCCAGGCAATATCGTTTTCTGTATTGCTTTTCAGGAGTTCCAATGCATCGTTATCCAAACCTGCATTAACCGCTCGGCTGATTTTTGCAATTCCGCTTCCAGCCTGAAAACGGTAGTTTTTTTCAAGCTTAACCACTGATTCAGCCAACTTGGAAGTATTGCTTCCCTCCCCTGCGCTACAGATATCGCCAAGTACAGACCCGGCCTCAACGGAAGCAAGCTGATCCTTGTCCCCTAACAGAATAAAACGTGCCGTTGGTTTGAGTGCTTCTACAAGGGCGATCATCAGTGGTAAAGCAACCATTGATGCTTCGTCAACAATGACGATATCAAAAGGAAGCGGATTCCGAGCAGAATGACGATAACGGGATGATCCTGAAACAGTGCCGAGCATGCGCTGAATCGTGATAACATCATCGGGAATTGCCAACTTTACTTCTTCTGAACAGTTAAGGGAGTTTCTAAAGAAGTTTACAGAATCTTTCAAGCGTGCTGCAGCTTTACCTGTTGGGGTTGCCATTGCGATCCGGAGTTTTCTGCCCCCCACCTGTTCAAGCAGTAGTGCAAGAATCCGGACAACCGTTGAAGTTTTACCAGTTCCAGGACCTCCGGAAATAACACAGAACTGCTTATGCAGAGCAACTGATGCAGCATGCTTCTGGAGTTCACTCTTTTCAACTCCATTTTCGGAAAAGAGTCGTCCAAGACCATTCTGTAGTATTGTTTCGTCGATACAGTAAGAGGGTGCTGAGGCTTTCTGAAGTATTCTCCTCGCAAGCTCCTGCTCATAATGCCAGTAACGATAGAGATAAAGACGACCACTCGTATCAAGCACCAATGGCCTATGCTGACCAGGAAAACCAACTATCGGGATATTATTAAGTATGTTCTTAAGAGCATCAACTTCTGGCAGTGCAACCTCTTTGCCATCAAAGGATGCCGTTTGATCTGCTATGTCGACAAGATTGATGCAAATGTTACCGTTTCCAATAGAATTGCTTACAAGTGAAACAAGGAGACGAAACACATCACTGGTATTACCCGAAGTTTGACTACAGATAAATGCTGCAAACTGACGATCAATAGCTCGCTCCTGAAACATTATGACCATGTATTTTATCCTTTCTGTTCGATCAGTATGTTTGTTAATTCCTCAATAAGTTCTTCTGAAGGAAGATCGCGATAAAAACCTGTATGTTCACTGTGTCCCGGACTTACCCCGCGAAGAAATACATAGATTACCCCCCCAAAATGGGAACCATAACTATAGTTCTTAACCCTTAGGGAGAGGTAACGATTAAGCGCTACGGTATAAAGAAGGTACTGGAGAGAATAAAGGTTCGTTGCCATTGCTCGTTGCATTGCCTCTGACCCGTAATCTTGCGGAGCATTTCCCAAATGGTTTGATTTCCAGTCAAGAAGATAAAACCGACCATCCTCTTCAAATACCATGTCTATAAACCCCATAAGCATTCCCTTGACCGGTTTGAATTGAAGTGACTCTTGTTGTGCCGAAAGGTCTATATTACCGAAAGTAACACCATGACGTGCAAGAGATTCTTCCAGAAGAGGAGAGGTGATAAATTTGAGTGGGAAGAAAAACTCAAGTTCCGTTATCCAGCATCCTGGATGAAGGCTTCCAAGCGTGAATGCATTTCCCCCTGATGAAAGAGATGTTGAGAGAACGTTCTGAACCATAGCCGTGATGTACGGTAACCAGTCCTTTTTGTAGCTGTAACGCTCCAGTCCTTTTTCAACAAGATCAAGAATTGTCTCTTGGGAAGGATTAGCGAAATCCAGTTTTTCAAAAATCCAATGCATGAATATTCCTGCCTGTGCACCCCTGGGAAAGGCAAAGATGCTCTTTTCACTTTCGAGAGCAATTGGCTGGATGTTCCCCGCCTCCGGCTCATCTCGATCAGGTAGTTCCGTAAGCTTTTGTTCATGGCGCGTGAAGGAGGTGAAACTTGATACCCGCCAGCTGGTATCAATGGTTCCGTGGAAAGTGTGTAAGTAAGGAGAGTCAATCTTTGCAGTTGATATGTTACGGAAGTGCACGGCGGAAGTTTCTTCAGCGTCACGTTTTATTTGCCTGAAACCGATAGAGCCTTCTGAACCGTCAGCAAGTTCCTGGAGTTGATTTACCATTCTCCCTGCCGTTATAGCTTTTGATTCGGCAGCAAGAGCAGTTGCCTGATTGTCAGCATATCGAGTGTCATTGGAGGCATGAATCAGGTAGTTGATCGGGGAAGTTTCGGTATTGGTTTTTACAGTAAAAAGATAACAACGATTTTTTGCTCTGGTTAAGGCTACATAGAGTAGTCTGAGGCTTTCAGCAAGAGACTCCTTACGTGCTAATGATTGGTGAGCAGTAAACTCACTGGAACCGAAATCCTTGATGAGTTCACAATTCTCATTGTGAAACATGGCCAAATTTCCTTTACTGTCGGCCTTTCCCCATAGAAATGGACAAAACACGACAGGATACTCCAGTCCTTTACTCACATGAACCGTAACGATTTTAACGGCTGATTCATCAGTTTCCAGGCGTATCTGATACTCTTCTGCCTCATCGGCAGCACCAAGACGTTCGTTGAACCAGACAGCGAGACCTTCTGTACCGAGCCTCCGTTTGTGCTCCTCTTGATGAAGCAACTCAACACAGTGAAGCAGATTAGTAAGCCTTCGTTCCCCCGATAAATCAGGTGAGCTGAGAAGGCGACCACGCACTCCTTTCTTTGACATTAATTCCCGAATCATGACTATAAATCCTCGCTCAACCCAGAGGTGATGATAACTATGAAACTCCCTGAGACATTGAGTCCACGCTTCTTCATCTTCAATCAGATTTGCAATATCATTACCTGTTCTGCCGAGAATATCGGTTACAAGTGCTGCTCGGATTTTCGGCTCATTTCCCGGGTCACACAACGCAGAAAGCAAAACACTTACCTCTTCTGCCTCCCTTGAAGCAAATATGCTCATATCGCTTCGCATCACTCCGGCAATACCCTTTGCCCTGAGGGCATTCAAAACTATTCCGGCTTGTCTATGGGTACGCACGATAACAGCAATATCCCCTGCAGTAACTTCTTTATTGCAAATAAGAAAGTTACCTTTTTTAGCTTCTCTGGCGTCCTGCAAAAGACGGTCAATCTCATGGGCAACAGCTTTTGACCCGAAAGTGCTGGCATCATCTACTGTCAACATACCACTCTTTTCATCCTGAGAATCCATGAACCAGATTTGCAACGGATCAACATCGCTTTCGCCAGAGGGAACATCTTCTTGTACGCTGCCTGCTTTCAGCGGGTGATAGCTAATTTCATCGTAGATGAACGGGTTCCTTTGCTGATTAAACAAGATATTGAAGGCCTTAAGCAGCTGTGGTGTTGAACGCCAGTTTTCAGTCAGGGTAAAGCGCTTCTCATTACCTACTTCACGCGCTGCTTTCATATAGGCAAAAATATCTGCACCGCGGAAACTGTAAATGGCTTGCTTAGGATCGCCGATCAGAAAAAGGGGGAGGTCAGAGCCAGCATAGATCGTCTTGAAAATATTATACTGTACAGGGTCAGTATCCTGGAACTCATCAATCAACGTTGCATTATATTTAAACCGGAGAAGAGCGGCGAGAGCCTCTCCCCCATTCTCTGAAACCAGAGCATTATAGAGATCTTCAAGCAGGTCATCGAAAAAACGGACGTTTCCCGCTTGTTTGCGAAGCGGTAGATTTTTTCGGTAAAAGCTTACCAGTTCCGACTGCAGAGCCAGAAATCGCTGTTGAACACCTTCGAAAAGCGTTTCGCAGTAGTCGAAAAAAATGTGATTTGGTGGTGAGCTTTTTGGCTTTGTGTTTTGTGTAATTCCTGATGTTGTAAACTTTTCGAATCCATCGAAAAGCTCAAAAGGATTATCACTATCTGCAAAAACGTTCATTTGTGTAAAAAGAGGCTCGAGAAGATCAAGCCGGTAAGTGGAAGCTGATCTACTAAGTCCTTTATCACTCTTCATCAGTTCCTGAATGGTATCCTTTGCGTTTTGCCACATCAAACAGACCTCTTTGCCTGCACTGCGGCATGTCGTTTCGAGTACATCAATAGCATCAGCATTAAATTCAGGAATAACCTTGACTCTATTACCAGACTGAAGAGCTGTCAAAAGAGACTTAAACACATCTGAAGCGTTGTGTCTAAGTGCGTAACCGAGCAGTGGTGCCGATTCATTGAAAAAGTATATCCTCCAGAAATCATCCAGAAGTTCCTGAATCAATTGTGTTTGATCAGTAATCAGTTCGGTATCGTAGAGAGAACCACTCTCAAAGACATTATCCTGGAGCGCCCGAAGACAAAAGCCATGAATCGTATAAATCGATGCTGTATCAAAATCGGCAAGTGCTCGTTCAAGAATGTCTTTTGTTTTTTTCAGGCCTGTTATAGTTTCCTTTTCACAGAAGGCGAGAAGGAAACTATCTTTTGTATTTGCGCCTTCAATAACTTCGAGAGCCTCACGGATACGGTTGCGAATTTTAAGGTGAAGTTCCTTTGTTGCCGCCTCAGTGTAGGTTACGACAAGGATTTGTTCGGGACGCAGCTCCTTTTCCACAAGCAGACGCAAGTAGAGGGAGGCTATGGCGTAGGTTTTTCCTGTCCCGGCGCTTGCCTCGATCAGATTCATTCCGGAAAGCTCAACCGTTGCGTGGTTCAGAGGTTTTATTCTTGCTTCCTTCCCTTCTGATTGAATCATGTGGTTGATTGTATCATGGGTTTTAAGAGCTCAATGGCAAGAGAGCAAAATTCAATATCAAACGGGTCCTCTGAACCAAAACAACGCCGGATGGCTGGTTCTGAGCCTTCTCCAGGGGAATTATTATATGTATTATCCCTCCATTCCTGTTGTGCGGCTTCAAGGGAGTCCTTTCGGGCATAAGCCAAGGATGATCGAGGGAAAAAACGCAGAGGCATGGAGAGTCCCTGCCAATAACGATTCAGAAGGTTTTCGAGATGAATGGCAGCACTGACGGGAGCAGTATAGTTTTTGACATCGTTTGACATGATAAGAGAGGTCGCGGATGGGTAACCTGGTTCTGTTACCGTATTCAGCACAAGATGTTCTATCCAACTCCTCATCTGATCCTTCATCTTCATTTTTGAACACCGGTAGTGTAGCAGGCATTGAGGCCATAGCCGTTCAAGTTTTCCGATCAGGCGGAATTCACCAAGTTGTATGTCAACTTCCAGCGGTGCAAGCGGCGCCTGAGAACTGGTGATTTCCTGCACAATTCCGGCAAATTTATGTACTTCATCAAGAATTTTGATGAAGAGTTGTTCACCATGATTTGCCGGAGGCAGCAGTCCTCTGCTCCTGACGAGCGCCAGCATCTCCACTGGATTACCTCCTTCAAGTTCAACCTCAAGAAGTTCCTGTTTAAGAGTGTATAAATCGAGCCCCTCAACGGTAAAATGTTCTCTATCTTCAAGGGGTAAAGTTTTTGTCTCAAGTAGGATACCGAGCCGGTGTTCAAGAAAAAATCGAGCAGGGTTATCATAAAAACGTAAAAGCCTTTCGAGCGTTACCGTTTTCCACTCTTCCGAAAGCTCTATAAGAGGAGTACTTATAAAAGGGTGAGCGTTTGTATTGGCTGTCTTTTTTTCAACAAGAGCGTGGAAATTCTCTGTTGAATAACTAAAGAGTGATGATGTTTTGGAAAAATATTCTTGATTAAACGCTTGAAGGCGGTGGTGTACTACAAGGTGCTCTTCAAGGGATGTATTATTGTTCGGGAGAGAGAATCTCCTTTTCACCGCATCGAGCAGTTCACTGACAAGTACTGATGGAGGGCAATCACTGTTATCTTTGATACTTTGTCCAACATAGCTTATGTAAAGTCGATCACGTGCTGAAAGAATTGACTCAAGAAAGAGATAACGATCCTCATTGCGCAAAGACCGATCTCCTCTGCGAGGATTCTGTGCAATAAGGTCAAATCCTGGTGAACGACTCTGGCGTGGAAAAGCGCTGTCGTTCATGCCGACAAGGGCGACAACCCTGAAAGGGATGCTACGCATAGGAAGCATGGCGCAAAAGGTAATTCCTCCCGTCATGAATCCCATTCCCTGTTCCTGTTGTTCAAGACGTGAATTGAACCATGAAAGCATAACAGCAGATCCGACTTTACCGGTAAAATCAGCTAAAGAAGCGTTTTCACGGATCTGTTCTGTCAATAACGCAACGGCTGTAAATTCACGTTCAGAAGAAGTATCCGGTGAAATAAAGTCAGTAAGCAACGTTTGGAAGAGCATCCCCCATTCGTCAAGTGAGCGAGGGCGTTCAAGGTTTTTAACAAAAGCATGAACTGTATGGACAAACTCAGCAAATTTGCCAAGAGTCTCGGCTGCTGAACTCACGATATCATCGTAAGGAAGAATGTTGTTAAAAAGCACGCTTTCATCCGGCATGGCATAACCAAGCAGCAGCCGATCAAGTCCAGCCATCCAGGAGTTTTCACGATAGGACGGTAATCCCCTACTTGTGCGATCCCCTTCATCCATTCCCCAACGGATTCCAGTCTTTTCTACCCAGACTCGTATGATTTCCAGTTCTTCGTCAGTCAATAAAAAACGCCGACTGACCGGTGGAGAAGCAAGCAGATCAAACAATTCAGAAGCCCTAAAACGACTTCCATAAAGTGCAAGCAGTTTCAGAACTGCACCAGCGATTTCTCCTTCGTTCATCATTCGCCGATCAGCAATAGAGTATTGAAGTCCAGAAGAACCTTCCAATCCTACTCCAAAGACGCTTGAAATATATGGGGAATAGGTCTCAATATCCGGTGTCATCACTAAAATGTCCCTCGGTGTCAGGCCGTGGTCATTTTCGAGCATGTAAAGGATGTTGTCGTGCAGTACTTCTATTTCACGAAGTGGACTGTGGCAAGAATGGATCCAGAGGGAATGATCATCTGGATCAAGATCCAGCTTTGTTTCTTCTTCTCCTGTGCCCGATAGGTTCAGGATGTCAGACTGGATGGCATGCAGCAAAGTTGCATTGTCCGGATCGAGAAAATACTCCTCCTGAATATATGCCTTTTCGCTAAGGTCGAGTATCATGTCGGAAAAGTCCCTGCCCATTGTACCGAGTGAAGCAAGATGCGGGTTACCTTCGGTACGCAACTCGCGTTCAGAACCTGAAAGCCTGGCACTTGCCTTTTTTGAAATAATATCACCCCAGTATTCATGGGTCGGGCTCAACAGAAAAAGGTTTACCTCTGTAACCGTTGAAACAGCTGCAAGTATATCCAGATGAAATTTTGGCAGGTATGAGATACCGAAGAGTGTAATCCTTTCAGGAATTCCCTTTACTTCCTGTGTCGTCTGGATCAATTGCCGGCAAAACATCTGCTTCAGCTTTCCTCGATGCATCCCATTATTTTCCGAAGTCAATTCCCGCCAAAGGATTGCCTGCCAACTATCGTCAGAAGCGTTTTTGCTGACAGTTTCCCAGTCTTGAAGCATCTCAGAACGATAGAGGGTATACTGGTCAAAGGTGTCAGCAATTTTTTCTGAAAGCTGAAAATGTTTCAGACCATCATGGTCATCCGCAAGATAGTGCTGCAGTGGACTGAAAGGAGCTGTTTCGAGAAATTCAGGAAGACGTTGCATGATTTTCCAGATCATGACTTCTGGGGCAAACGAAGAGAAGTCAGGGACCGAAGAAAATAACAATGCGAAAAGCTCCTGAACCATAGCATTCGGAAAAGGGTAATGACCATTAGCCCAAACCACGAAACGAGATGCGAGCTGCATGGAAATCCATC
>JAPLFE010000029.1 GCA_026390855.1 Chlorobiales bacterium
GGATTCAGGATATCGAGAGAGATACGGGAGACAATTGTTTTTGCCCCCCATAATGTTATCATGGACCCACCCTTCACCAAGCTTGATATTCTTGTGTGTCGCAATCTGTTGATTTATATGGAGCAGGAGTTGCAGAAAAAGCTGTTACCTCTGTTTCATTACAGTTTAAACCCTGGTGGAATTCTTTTTCTCGGCAGTGCTGAAACAATCGGATCAAGTAACCATCTTTTTGAATCGCTTGACAACAAGACAAGACTTTTCCGTCAGTCTCCACAGGCGGGACGATCAAAGCCCCTTGATTTCCCCGCTGCATACAGTCAGGCTACTCGGGTTTTTTCGGATATAAAGCACACACCGAACCCATCCGAGCTTAACCTGCAGGAGATGACTGACCAGATTTTGCTTCATCATTATGCACCTGCAGCAGTACTGACGAATGCGAATGGTGATATCATCTACATCAATGGGCGTACAGGAAAATACCTTGAGCCTGCAGCCGGCAAGGCAAACTGGAACATTTTTGCCATGGCTCGTGAAGGGTTACGTTTTGAACTGAATACTCTTTTTGGAAATACTGTTCTTCAAAAAACTCCTTTATTCAAAAAAGGAGTGATTATAGGTTCTGAGGGAGAAAAAGAGGTCGTGGATCTCAGGGTTGAGCAACTTGAAAAACCGGATTCTTTACGTGGACTGGTACTCATTGTTTTTGAAGAGGTAAAAAAGAATCCACTGGTTGAACTGACGGAAAATGATTTGGCTGTAGATACGAGCCAGACAAATCTCTTATCGCTTAAGCAGGATCTCAAGGTGGCCAAGGATGAGATTTTGACTGTTCGGGAAGAGATGCAGACTTCGCAGGAGGAGCTCAAAAGCACGAATGAGGAGATGCAATCGGCCAATGAGGAGTTACAGAGTACCAACGAGGAACTGACAACGTCAAAAGAGGAGATGCAGTCACTGAACGAGGAGTTGCAGACCGTTAATCAAGAGCTGCAATCCAAGGTGAGTGACCTATCGCAGGCAAATAATGACATGAAAAACCTGCTGAACAGCACGGATATTGCCACACTATTTCTTGACGATTCACTCAATATCCGCCGGTTTACAACCCGTACTTCCACTATCATCAAGTTGATTACCAATGATATTGGACGACCAATCACCGATATTGTTACCGATTTGCATTACCCAACCCTTGCTGATGATGCCAGAGAGGTTCTTCATTCTCTTGTTTACAGTGAAAAACAAGTTTCTGCAAGTGATGGCCGTTGGTTTACCGTGAGAATCATGCCGTATCGTACTCAGGAAAACAGGATAGACGGCCTGGTACTCACGTTTACCGATATTACCGGATCCAAAAAATTTGAACAGAGCCTTAAGGAGAGCGATGAGAGTTTTCGCTTTTTGTTTGATGCAATACCTGGAGGCGCTATGCTCCAGAATGCTGAAGGAAAAATCAAAATAGCAAATTCCGAGGCTCAACGTATTCTGGGATTTTCCATTGAAGAGATGCTGGACAAAACAACTTCGGAACTCCGATGGAAAATTTTGCGTGAAGATGGGTCTGTTCTGCCTTTTGAAGAGTATCCCGCTTTGGTTGCTTTGCGAACAGGACAACCCAGCAGCAATACCATTCTGGGAATTGATCCAGCAACTCCTCATCAAAGTTGTCGCTGGATCAAGGCTCATACGTTGCTACGATTGCATCCAGAAAAGCAAATACCCGTTCAGGTCTACACGTTTTTCGTTGAAATTCCAGCACCAGTGCCTGAAAAACAAAAGGTCTGAAAACAGAACATTTTTTTATGAAAAAGAAGAACGCACTTATAGATGGGCTTACTGAGTTAAGGGGCAGGGCAGAAAAACGCTGGCCTGAAACTCAGAAAACAAAACCTATCCCTACCTCAACAGAGGAGATGCATAAAGTTATCCATGAACTTTCGATTCACCAGATTGAACTTGAAATGCAACAGGAGGAACTGCTGCAATCGAGGACAGAGCTGGAGGATAGCCTGGAACGTTATACCGAGCTTTATGATTTTGCCCCACTAGGTTACCTGACCCTTACCAGAGACAGCACAATAATCGACGTAAACCTGACCGCCACAAAAATGCTTTGTGTGGAACGCTCCCTGTTGAAAGGTGATCGTTTCGGGCGTTTTATTACCGTTGAAGACCTTCCGATTTTTAATGCCCTTCTGGAAAGAGTGTTCAATCGCAGAGAGCCAAAATATGCCGAAGTCATTCTTCTCAATAATGATACTGTGCTCCACCAGAATGCCCCATCCATCCCCCGGAATGCAGATATAGTGAACCACCAGACGGTTCGTATAGATGCCATCGTCAGCGATGACGGGCAGGAATGCAGGGCGATTCTCACAGACATCACAAAAGAAATACAAGCCAAAATGGAGAATATCGCCCTTCAATTAAGTCTTGGTGAGGCCCAGAAACTGGAGTCAATAGGAAGGCTTGCGGGCGGTGTCGCTCACGATTTTAACAACATGTTGCAGGTAATGCTTGGCAACCTTGATTTATTGATCGATTCGGAGGACTTAAAAAGCAGTGTACAGGAAATATTTTCAGACCTTCGGATGTCCGTCCTGAAATCGGCAGGGTTGACCAGTCAGCTGCTTGCTTTTGCACGAAGGCAACCCAATAAGCTCCAGGTATTAGATTTCAATACTGTTGTTTCTAATACCGTCAGTATTCTCAAACATATGCTTGGCAATACTCTTGAGCTTGTCTATAAACCGGCAAAGGATCTTTTGCCGGTGATGATGGATGGCACTCAAATCGACCAGATTATAACTAACCTTGTAATCAATGCGAAAGATGCCATGCAAGGCAATGGGATACTCACCATCCAAACCCGTAATGCTCACCTTGATGCAGAATTTTGTGAACATCATCCCGAATTAGTCCCCGGAGATTATGTTTTATTTATTGTACAGGATAATGGTTGCGGCATGGATAAAACTACTCTTGATTCTATTTTTGAACCATTCTTTTCGACGAAGTCGAGGGCATCGAATACAGGCCTTGGGCTTGCCACCGTTTATGGTATTGTAATGCAGAACAATGGTGCAATCATGGTATCCAGTGAAAAGGGAAAAGGCACAACTTTCGAAATTTATTTACCCAGTTATGCGGGTAAATCCTCTCCTGTTCCAGTCACAACAAGAGATGAAAAAATATCCGATGGCACAAAAATCATTATGCTGGTTGAGGACGATAAGTCGGTGCGGGATATTACATTAGAATTCCTTAAAAGTTTTGGATACAAAGTTTTACTGGCTGCGTCCCCAACTGAGGCCATCTCACTTTCAAATGAATATTCGAATAATATTCATCTGCTGGTTTCCGATGTAATAATGCCGGGAATGAATGGTCGAGATCTTGCAATGATTTTGAAAAAAAACCGCCCCAGCCTTAAAATTCTGCTTATTTCCGGATATGCGGATGATTCTTTAGAGAGTAAAGAGGATAAGGAAAGCCCTTTGCCATTTCTGGGAAAACCTTTTTCACGACGAGAGCTTGCGCAAAAAGTAAGTGAGGTGCTTGAGCTGCCCTGAAGTGCTTTCAATATTTCAATGGAATTGGAATGCCAAAGGGCACTTCAGGATTGCTTCAGAAAACATTGTGGCCTATCACATCAGAAAGCGTCGTAAAAACGACTTCAACAACTTATCTGCCAAGTGACAGATTGTCTACCATCTGCTGACTCACTTTTTCATCCTCAACTATCCTCAACTTTCAATTTCAGCAGCCATCACGAACAACAATACGGTAATTCGTATTTTTTGTTGGTGATGATCTTATACGTTTTTTGATAAATACTTATGGGCACTGAAATCTCTTCATCTGAACTTATCATTACTGAAACGGTATCGTGGTAAACTGTAATCTCAACGATCCTTGTTCTCCAGCGCACACAAAAAGAGAGACTTTCCCATTTTTTCGGCAGCCACGGATTCAAAACCATCCTGTTGGACTTTATTGAAAACCCTCCGAAGCCATAAATCACTGTCTGCCATGTACCGCCAACTGCCGCAGCATGAATGCCGAGCTCAGTATTTCCATGCAGGTTATCCAAATCAAATAGAGCGGTTTTCATGAAATAGTTATATGCCCGTGAACGCCTGCCTACTGAAAGGCCCATCATGGCATGAATACAGTGACTCAGTGAGGACTTGTGGGCTGTGCGTTTTTCATAAAAATCATAATTTGCTGATTTATCCTCTCTGGTAAACGAATGAGGAAAAAGCATCATCATGCTGAGAACATCGGCTTGTTTAATCAGTTGGGTTGACTGGATATTGCGGTAATTAATACCGCGGGGAAGTTTTGGATGACCCTTACGATCAAAACCCTCAATGACATAATCTTTCAAAGCAAAGTAACCATCAAACTGCTCAAAAAGCTTTGTTTCCGAGTCGTATGACAACTTGAGGTTACGGCTGATGTCCATCCAGGAATCAACCTCCTTGTTGTTTAATTGTATTTTCGCAGCTAACCCATCAAGAAGTGAGGAATTGTTGCGACCCATATACTTGAAAAGCATGACAGCCAGGCGTAAGTGCCATTTTACGATAAAGTTGGTATAGGCATTATTATTGACATGCTCATGAAACTCATCGGGACCTATGACACATCGGATTTCATAATGCTTTCCAGC
This sequence comes from Chlorobiales bacterium, assembly GCA_026390855.1. Lineage (GTDB taxonomy): Bacteria > Bacteroidota > Chlorobiia > Chlorobiales > Chlorobiaceae > Chlorobium. Next base: position 4,679 of record JAPLFE010000029.1, read on the forward strand.
AGACACAACCCTCGATGCCCAAAATCTCGCAGTGAGAAATATCATTTCAAGCCCGTAGTCCAGCAGAAACTGTTCGTCGCCGGTTGCACGAAAATACTTTTCCACTCCGTATATCACATCAGAAACAATGTGATCTTCCTCGGTTCCAGTATAAATGAGCCTTATGGTACGTTCAAGTTTTGAGGCAAATCTTGGAGTTACATCCTCTCCGGTAGTCGCAGATTCCCAGGCATATTTAGCACCTTTATACCCCATGTTCAGGGCATTTTGTTTGGCCCCTGCAAGAGTATTATAGCGGTAGAGAAGCAGCTTTCGGGCAATATCCGGGAAGTTATAAATATAAAAGGGCAGTATAAAAATTTCTGTATCCCAGAACACGTGACCGAGGTAGCCTTCGGAACTTAAAAATTTTGCACCAATACTGGCCGAAACCACTGGGCCATTGATCAGAAGTTGATAGATATTGAAACGCAATGCATGCTGTGCATCGGCATCCCCTTTAATAACAATGTCGGCTTGTTTCCATTTTTGCTGCCATGCTTCAAGATGGGCTGATATTTGGGAGGTTACACCACTCCGTACAAATGATTTCAATTTGCAGATTGTATCGCGGAACATCTCTGCAGCTGGCACTTCCCTGCTTGTTGAAACAACTGCCAGTTTTTCGAATACATAGGTCTCTCCCTTGTGAACATCAAGGGTAATTTCACTGGTGAACTTTTCGCCATAGATACGCGGCTCCCATTTATAGGTCTGAAGGGAAGGGGTAATGAGCTTCCATGAGGCTGCTTCGGAAATTCGTATTCCCCGTCCACGGGTTTTCATTTCAAGGTACATAAATGCCCTGCCGCGCTCAATTCTTTCGAGCTGCAGATGTTTAAGCATTTCACGAGGAAAAAAACCTCTGTTGCAGACATCTCCGTTCAGACCACTGAACACGCGAATCGGGGCGGAAAAATTCCTCGGAGTCACCTTAACCATTAAATACCCTAAATGCACATTGTGCATGAAAACCAGACGTATTGTTTCAAGAGTGAGAATCTGTCCGAAAGGGTTTTTAAAGGTGGTTATTCGGTGCAAAACTCCTTTTTTCATATCGAGGATCTGCTCATGAAAAAGTGCCTTGCAGGTTGAGAAACAGAATTTTTGCCCTTCACTCCATATCGATACATCTGTCCACATAGGACACTTGACCAGCTCTTCCACAGCAGCTTCTGATTTATCATAAACACCGCTTAAGTACATCCCGCCGGAATGTTCGGGTGGCAACTCCTCGAGACTCCCACGAATATTGAGATATCCATTTCCGATAGTCAAGAGTGTTTCATTGACCTGTATACTTTTTCGGGTATTTCGAAATCCCTTGAGCCTCAACAGCCATTGCTCTTCTGACAGAGTAAGCAGTTGCTCCGGCACTGACCCGAGAGATGGACTTTCATGAAAAGAATGCTCGACCATAATACTCGCTCCCCGGTTGTTTATCACTGATTTCGGCACAAAACTGTGCACAACATCTCATACCCTCGCTAGTCCAATACAAAAAATGACATGCTACTTATCACTTACGCGAACAACCGCTTTGCCCAATAAGTTTTTGACAGCGCTCTCACAATTTGCCAGCTACTCGGCCACGAACTTCATTGGAACCATAAAGAGCCAACATCCTGCATTGCGCTTTTCAAAAGTTTGCTAGCTACAGAGTAAACTTTTGAAAATCCTATATTATATATACGTATAAAATAAAATTATGACAACTTATAGTATTTATTTATTAAAATACTTACTGATATATGAAATATTTATATACATTCATATATAAACAGCAAGGCTATGGCAAAAGTTTAAACGAAGGTTGCCAGCTCACAAATTTATGACAATAGAAGAGCCTATGAGCAACCGGTCAGTGATGAATGCCTCGACAGGTAAAACAGAAACGACTGGCTAGAAGGTGATAAAGAACAGAATGATTGCACTTAATCACAAAAACAGCAAAAGGGAGAATTATTATGAGCTTAAGAGAGACGTACAAAAAGAAAGCAGAAGCTGAGTTGGACTTGGCACAGGCCAAACTGGCTGAGCTTAAGGCGAAAGTAAAGGATTTTGCAGAAGACACTCGAGTTACCTATGCCGAGCAGGTTGATCATCTTGAAAAAGCCGTGGATGACGCAAAGGCGAAACTTAAAGAGCTGGGTGAGGCTGGAGAGGACGTTTGGGAAAAACTTAAGGATGGCGTGGAGAGCGCTTTGCGTTCGTTAAGTGCAACCCTTAAAGATATCGCTGACAAGTTTAAAAATTGATGGTGCCTCGGAATGGCGTTCAAACGGATTCGCGGGGCAGTAATAGCTTCCCCGTCCGTTCGATATAATCATATTCAAGGAGATAGTATGATCAAGGCAAAAAGAACACCGCTGGATTTAATAGATGATATTTACAGCCTAGCTTATTGGCTGACAAGCTCTGAGGCGAAAGCAATGGAACTTGTACACAAAACCTATTTGCAAGCCGATCATAAAAGTTCGGAGACAGAATTATTTAAAACTTTCAGGGTCTGTTACCTGGAGAGTATTGGACAGCATGATGCACTCGACTTGCCCGAAACGCCATGCTTTTCTAAAGAAACCCCAGAGCCTGAATTCCTCAAACAACACGCAGCAGATATACGGTTATCAGTATTGTTATCAGAGATTTCAAAACTCAAGCACCGCACCATATCCAGAATAATTGGAAAGCCACTTGACACTATAAGATTATGGCTCTCTGCAGGACGTAAATCGTTGGCAAACGGAATTCGTTTTGAGTGCCTTGTTTTGGATGTAGCAGGTTATCAGAGGAGCGAAGCATCATGAAAAAATTACGCATAGCGCAGATTGCACCGTTAGTTGAACGGGTTCCGCCAAAAAAATACGGAGGAACAGAACGAGTTGTTTACCACTTGACTGAAGGGCTGGTTGAAAGGGGTCATGATGTAACCTTGTTTGCATCGGGTGATTCCTTGACAAGTGCCCGGCTTGTTGCACCAATCCGTGAGAGCCTTCGCCTTGGAAAAAAAGCTCATACACCAATTATGGTTAACATGATGATGTTAAGCCGGGTTTATGAGAAAATGGCCCATGAATTTGACATCATCCATTCGCATCTTGAGTACCTGACATTGCCGTATGCCTATAAATCGGAAGTGCCAACGGTTCTGACCATGCATGGCAGGCTTGACCTTGGCGATAGCCCTGCTATGCTGAAATCATACCCTGATATGGCCTACGTCTCCATCAGCGATTCACAGAGGCGTCCTGCTGAGGAGATCAACTGGGTCAAAACAGTTTATCACGGGTATCCCTCATCCTGCTTTGAGTTTAACGAAAATCCCGGGGATTATTTTCTCTATCTGGGTCGTTTTTCTGAAGAGAAAAAGCCTGAAGAGGCCATCATGCTTGCCCGAGCCTGTAATATACCGCTGAAAATTGCAGCAAAAATTGATCCGGCCGATAAAGGATTTTTTGAGAAGAAAATTAAACACCTGCTTGATCATCCGCTTATCGATTATGTTGGCGAAGTTGATGACGTGCGTAAGGTGGAATTGCTGAAAAACGCGAAAGCTCTGCTCAATACTATAGATTGGCCGGAACCCTTCGGGCTGGTGATGATTGAGGCTCTTGCCTGTGGAACGCCAGTGATTGTAAGGGGATGCGGTTCAGCGCCTGAAGTGATTACGCATGGCAAAACAGGGTTTATCTGTAACAGCAGGCTTGATTTTATTGATGCTATTCATAATGTGGATTTGATATCGAGAAAAACATGCCGCAAAGAGTTTGATCGACGTTTTTCGAGAGATTGTATGGTGGAGAATTATGAAGAACTCTACTACAATCTTTTGCCGGCGCACCTCTTCAGCAATAATAAGGTATCACGCTATATGAGCGCTGTTTGAGAACACTTTCCGCTGATATGGAGATAAGAATGGCTCCACGATGAATAGTTGATGACGTAACGTATAAGAATGGCCCGTATCGGCGGATTATTTTTTTGAGGAGGCAGTGTGTGACCTGCGGTTCGATGAAGTTTTACCTTTTGAGCTGAAGAGTATAGTGGAAAAAGTTGTTTTTAAATAAGTTGCGGTTTGTTAGCAGTGTTATGAAAATTCTCTTCATTTATCCGGAATTCCCTGATACCTTTTGGAGCTTCAAACATGCACTGAAATTTGTAAGAAAAAAAGCTGCATTTCCTCCCCTTGGATTGCTCACCATTGCTTCGATGTTGCCCGAAAACTGGGAACGCAAGCTTATTGACCTTAACGTCAGTCCGCTTGAAACTGAAAAACTTGCATGGGCTGATATGGTGTTTATCAGTGCTATGGCGGTTCAGCAGGAGTCTAGCCGGAAAGTTATAGCACGTTGCAAAAATGCAGGTATTACAGTAGTGGCTGGTGGCCCTCTTTTTACCACTTCCTATAATGAGTTTCCGGATGTCGATCATTTTGTTTTAAATGAAGCAGAGCTGACTTTGCCTCGATTCCTTGAAGATCTTGAAAACGGCTTTCCTCAAAGGCTCTATACTACTGATGAGTTTCCTGATATTACCCTGACTCCTGTTCCACAATGGGAAATTCTTGAGACTCGGAAATATGCATCCATGGCAATACAGTTTTCGCGAGGATGCCCCTACCAGTGTGATTTCTGTAATATCACTACTCTCTTAGGCCATAAAGTACGTACAAAAACCAGTAACCAGATTATCGCTGAGCTGGAAGGACTTAGGAAAATGGGCTGGAAAGAGACAATCTTTTTTGTGGACGATAATTTTATTGTTCATAAATCATATTTAAAAAAAGAGCTGCTTCCTGCATTGATTGCATGGAGACAGTCGAACTCCGTGACAAACCAGTACTTTACCGAGTGCTCAATTAATCTTGCGGATGACCCCATACTGATGGAGTTAATGGTGCAAGCAGGTTTTATTCAGGTATTTATCGGCATTGAAACTCCTGATGATGCTACTCTTCATGCGTGTGGCAAACCGCACAATACCTCACGAAACCTTCTTGATAATATCAGAAGGATCCAGCATGCCGGTTTGGAGGTGCGAGGTGGTTTTATTGTCGGGTTTGACAGCGACACACCCGCTATTTTCCAAAAACAAATTGAGTTTATTCAAAACAGCGGTATTGTGACAGCAATGGTGGGTATTCTTCAGGCACTGCCGGGCACAAAGCTTTATGAACGAATGAAAAGTGAGGATCGACTGCTGACGATTTCAAGCGGTGACAATGCTGATGGCAACACCAACATTATTACAAAAATGGACTCTGAAATCCTTCACAATGGATACATGGACATGATGCGTCATTTGTATGCTCCAAAGTATTATTACCAAAGGATAAGAACGCTTTTACAGGAATACCGGGCTCCGGAATTCAATACCCGAATCAGGATGAGCCAGTTTCTTGCTCTTAGCCGATCAATGGTGTTACTCGGCGTAATAGGACGGGAGCGGTTCCAGTACTGGAAAATGCTGATATGGACCTTGTTCAACCGCAGAAAATCACTCTTTATGGCAGTAACACTTTCTATTTATGGGTATCATTTTCGCGAGGTTTGCCGCTTGCATCTGAAACAAAGTAACTTACAACCTGATGCAGTCTGACTAATTTCTTAATCATTTGATATATAAATTTATTAAGGAGATCTTCATGAGTAATTACCAGATAGCTGTTATTGTTGGCAGTCTTCGAAAGGATTCGTTAAACCTCAAGCTGGCAAATGCCCTGGCAAGACTGGAACACCCGGAGTTATCATTTAAGCAACTACAAATTGGTGACCTGCCGCTTTATAACCAGGATGATGATGATAACCAGGCCGAATCTGTAAAACGGATGAAACGCGAAATTACGGAGGCCCATGGCCTTTTATTTGTTACACCGGAATATAACCATTCAATATCTGGTGTGCTCAAGAATGCAATTGATCATGGTACACGGCCCAAAGGCCATAACTCCTGGGATGGTAAGCCCGCTGGCATTGTCGGAGTTTCGACCGGTGCAATCGGCACTGCTTTGGCACAGCAGCATTTACGTAACATTCTCGCATGCCTTGATGTGCCAACACTTGGTCAACCTGAAATATTTATTCAGCTGAAGGATGGGTTATTTGATGCAGCTGGTGACATTGGTGTAAACAGTAAATCATTCCTCCAGAACTGGATGAACAAGTATGTCGCCTGGGTGAAAAAATTTGCAGTATGACGTTGTAACTGCCGTTTATAACTATGGAATTTTTTTTGGAATGACGAAGGCTGTCCCCCTGAAGCAGAGACAGCCTTACAGCCAACCACACACACAACCAAAAACGAAAGAACAACACACACACATTTTTCAGAATTTGTCCAGCAACTGCTTTACCGTTATTCTGGAACAAAGTGAGCCCTTCTGTTCTGAGCCCATGCCTCTTCGTTGTGACCCATAGCAAATGG
>JAPLFE010000038.1 GCA_026390855.1 Chlorobiales bacterium
CCAGTTCCGCCACTTCGGCCCTCTAAGCATTAGACAGGACGAGCAATTTACTATCTTCAAGGTGTTTCCACAAAAAAAATGGTACCAGAGCTATCCTTTTTTCAAACAAGGGAAATATAGCGGTTACGAGTTGAAATGATCAAATCCCTTAATTGATGTGAGATCAATGGTCATTCCGTAAATATCGCTAAGGTTCAACCCTGCTTCAGAATCGGTAATTTCGCCGATTACTGATATCTCTTTATTATCTACAATCATCGGGTACTCATCTTCAGGTATTGTAAAAAGCAGTTGATAGTCTTCACCACCCGTCAGAGCCCAGGTCAGAGCATCATCGTGAAGTTCATCGGCAATGCGGCGTGTGCTCGGATGGATCGGAATACGATTTTCATGAATGAGTGCGCCGGTGCTCGAGCGGTGGCAGATATGTTGAAGGTCTGAGCTGAGACCGTCAGAAATATCAATCATTGAGGAAGGATAGATATTTTTGGAATGGAAAAACCTTACAATATCAAGCCGTGCAAGGGGGAGCAGTTGGTGCCGTATGGATTCGCTGTACTCTTTCAGGTCAGCCATGACACTTTTATTATAAGGCTCGTTGTTTTCGATATGCTCCAGCATGATTTCTTTTTCGCGCATCAGAAGTTTGAGGCCTGCTGCTGCGCCACCAAGAGAACCGGAAACGCAGATAAGTTCGCCCGGTTTGGCGCCATCTCTTGATGTTAGCTGTTCACGGGAAACCTCTCCTATCATGGAGACTGAAATGATGAGTCCTGATCGTGATGACGAGGTATCGCCACCTGCAATAGCAAGACCGTATTCCTTTGCTGCATAACTCATCCCCATGTAGAGTTCCTCAATCATAGCAACTGAAAAGGATGAGGGGACTGCAATTGAAATCAGAGCGTAGCGGGGCAAGGCGTTCATGGCGCAGATATCAGACACATTGACGCTAATGCATTTGCTTCCGAGAAGTTTCAAGGGTGTCGTCAGGAGATCGAAGTGCACCTGATCGACAAGCATATCAGTTGTTGCTACCTGCAACAGTTGTGTAGAAGGTTGATAGACAGCACAGTCATCGCCGATTCCCATCAGCAGTTCCGGTACAGCACTAAGAGTTGGCTCTACTAGAGCAGCAATTTTGTCGATAAGACCGAATTCACCAATTCCCGAGATAGCTTTATATGGCATATTTTTACGTAAATTATTATTAGCGTAATTGGTTAATATCCCCTCTCTTCCTAATGTTTCCCTTATTGCTTTAAAAACAACAGAATACAGTTATCTTTTCATTCTTTTCGATTCCTTTGTATTTGGTTGGTTGTTGCAAGTTTTGTAACTTATTTGAGACAATTACAGAAGCTTGTTGCAAATAACTTGTAAGGCGGTGAGGCATGGGTGTAAAGATAAGAGAACGAAACATGGCTGGCGGTGATATTGCCTTTTATATTGATACTTACCATAAGGATTTCGGGCGGTTTTCCCAAAAGACAGGTTTGCAGGCGAGCCCGAAAAACCGGAAAGAGTTCAACCAGGTCAAGGCCGAAGCATTGGAGAGGATGCGCAAGGTCGAAAAGGATTTGCAGCGAGACCCTAAAGGGGTGTTCGACAGAAAGGCAATGGCTGGTGATGATTTTGTTGAGTATACGCGGAGGCGAGCGGAGAAAGAGCGTTACGCGTCATATATGAACGCGCTCAAAAGACTGGTTGAGTTTACGGGTGGAAGTACACCGTTTAAGGAACTCAATTCTCAATGGCTAGAACGGTTTAAAGGTTACCTATTATCCGTTGATGGATTGAGCAAAAATTCAGCGAGTACATATTTTGTTTTTATCAAGGGGACCGTCCATTTAGCGTTCAAGGAAGGGTATGTTTCGGATGATTTCGTCGGTAAGGTGGGTGGAATAAAAAAACAACCGGTCGAGCGTCACGTCCTAACCCTCGATAAACTTGATGCACTAAGCGGAACGAAGTGTACCAACCAAATGGTAAAAGCTGCGTTTATGTTCGCCAGCTTTACGGGGTTGAGATTATCGGATATTGAGTTGCTGAGGTGGGGAAAGATCATCATTGAGAACGGGCAATACTTCATGGAATTTCAACAGAAAAAAACCTCTGAGTTTGAGAAAATGCCGCTATGCGCTCAAGCTGTTGAAATATTGCAGGGCGTTCAAAGGCTGCATCCTCAATTTGCGCCAGAAGGTGATGAGCGGGTTTTCATCCTGCCAGGAAGACCACAACTTGGGGTTGTGCTGAATGAGTGGGGTTTCCGGTCGGGCTTGGCTTGGCGGTTGCACTTCCACAGTTCGAGACATAGCTTTGCATCATTAGCTTTATCGGCAGGGACTGCCTTTTTTACGGTTAGTAAGCTACTTGGACACCGAGACATGAAAACCACTGAGATTTATTCTCACTCATTCCAGAAAGATCAGATCGAAGCAGTTCAAGGTTTCCCGATGTTGTCGCCAGTGATTGAGCCTCAGCCGGTCGCATTATCCCCGTTGATGATTGTATCAAGTCAAGAGCAAATAAACCAGCCTGAGAGGGTTATCACACCAAAAGCGGGAGGCATAACGGCAGCACTGGACGCCGAAGGGGAAAATATAGCAAGAGCATTGAGATTGAGAAAGAACACTGAGGGCCGGTATGTGTTTGCAGGCAAAGAGTATTCACCGGCAGAACTTGCATTGGAAGTGTCAAAAGAAGCGGAATAATCAAACGACCATAACCACCATAGCCATGAGCAACACGCAACAATTACAAAAGCAGAACACCCCTTTAAAAGATATTCGTATTTCGGAGGCATTATACGCAAGTGATTGCGGTATAGGTGATTTTATGAACCATACAGATGACCTTTTGACGGCCTTACTGCTTAGCCTCACTTGTGAAGAAAGTAAACTGCATACCCTTGCTATGCTTATCAGTGCCCGTTTCGATTTATTAAAAGATGCACTAGATAAAGCGGCGTAAAGCAATACCCATGGGCGCTGTTGATTGATTCGATCAACGGCGTTTTTTATTGATGGGCGGAATTAATCACAAAGGAATGAAGATGTGGAAGAAATATCGGGACGAGCAATTCAGAGAGCTTCATCATATCCTTAATCTTATTGAAAAGTTAAGAATTAAAGAGGCTATTGATTCATTGAGGGAGGAAATAGTACCTATTGATGATATTGATATTCCTGACCTGAGCGAAAAGGCCTTGCTGAAGCGAAGCAATTCATTTCTCGGCGGAGCAATAAATAACCTGAACGATTATCTTCAGCTCCCACCTATAAACCTGCTTGTTGATGGAGCAGCTTCATTCCCTGCATGTAAGAAAATAGCCAATGCGCGTAAGTGTGTGGAAACAGTCATGCGACAAGGGGGCTGGACTCCACCGAGTGATAGCGAATTGATGCTTGAAACAATACAACACTTAATAAACAGCAGACAGGGGGTGGTGCAGGTAAAGTGCGTGCCAGTTGAGCCGATCAAGAGAAATGAACCCAAAAAACCAGGCGGCAGACGTGGGCTTATTTATCAATGGATATGTGAGATGTCAGAGGATGAACGAATACCGTTTACATCTCTCCATTCAGGAGATCAGCAGTTTTATGATATGCTTTATACTGACAAGGCTTCATGGAGAAGCCGATATAAGAAATCTTATCCAGATGATACCAAAGAACAATTCAGATCAGCAGTTGAAAAAGGAAAGCAGTTATTCAAAAAACCACAGAAGAACTGAATTTTTAAGTAGAGAGTGAAAGTTCGTTTTGTTCTTTATTCGGTTCTTCCCTGCCTCTAAATCCATTTGTACCATTGATTGATGGTTAATAGAATATCAATCAAACAGGTTACCACAATGGAAAACACATCTACACTTACAAGACCAGCAAAAGCGTTTTATAGTACGCCTGAGCTTGTCGCACACCTTCGCGATTACGCAGGGATGATAGTCACCAAAGGAACGATTTTTAAATGGTCGATGTCGGGAAAGATTCCCTGCCAGAAAGCACCGAATGGAAGGCTGTTATTCCCGGTTGATGCTGTTCAAAAATGGCTTGTCGGGAATGATGAAAACGGGGAGGCATAACCATGAACACAAACAGGAAAGCCCTGCATGGACAAGATGCAAGGCTTCAGGGAAAGCAGATTATTCGGGCGGAACAATCACTGCCTCAATATAATAATCCAGCAGAGTTAATTCAAGATTGCCAGAAACTTGAAAGAGAAGTAGCACACTACCTGACCGTAACGCCGGAGCGGAGGGTTTGCGTTTATGGTATTCCTTCGAGTGTGCCGTATTCAGGGGGGTGGAGATGAGTTACTCCGACATTTGGGTGGCCGTCACTTTTGTATATGATGTTCTTGCTGTAGGGTACATATTCGGCAAGATACATCAGAGCACAAAAGATGACCGGAGGGCCGAGGAATGACCAGTATCATGGATGAATTGCGGTTAGAAGCTGAGCAACCAGGCGAGATAATTTCTTTTCCCAAGCAAAACAAGCCAAACGATGTTCACCATGTTCACCATGTTCACACTCTGGAGAGTGAACAAAAAGAACTCGAAAAACATATCATGACTGTTGAGAGCGTGATCGAGCGAGCAAAGGTGAACGCTGGACTTTATGCCTGTTCCGAGTTTATCGAGGCTATGAAGTTTGTTCGGGAACATGCTGATGAAGAGTGGGTTAGATTGCGTGTCAGGATTAAACAGAGGAAGCCGAGCGGGGTTCTTCTTGCTGATATTGATGATGCAACAAGGCCGGACAGTGAGGGTAGCGGGGAACGAAACGTAGCTGCTGCACTTATTAAGTTGGTAGTGGGCTGTGGTGAATTGTTCTATGATGAATGTTCCCGTGAGGCATTTGTTACAATATCCGATAAGAACGAAACCCTCAAGATAGGCGGTTCGCTCTTTACTGATTGGCTGAGTTATGCCTATTACCAAGATTCTGGCCATTCATCAGCCAGTGAAGCAGCAATAAAACAAGCATCGTCTGCATTATCAGGCCTTTGCAAGTTCGAGGGAGGGAAAGAACGGGTGTTTATGCGCGCAGCAAAGCACACTCAGAGCGGAGCCTATTATTTGTTTATGGCTGATGATAAAAACAGGGCCATTGAGGTGACAGCGACAGGGTGGCGGGTTCTTGACCGTTACCCTGTGAAGTTCTGGAAGCCTTCTTCATCGTCTGCACTTCCTGAGCCTGTCGCTGGTGGTGATGTTGGTCGCTTATGGGAGTTCTGCAATATCCCAACAGATGACCGGCTATTAGTTCTTGCGTGGATGCTTGATAGTTTCCGTGTTGATACCCCTTTTCCTGTTCTTGAGTTGAACGGAGTTCAGGGATCCGCAAAGAGTTCAACACAAGCCAAGTTAAGATCATTAATTGACCCTTCAACGGCAAACTTAAGGAAGGCTCCAAAGAATGATGAAGATGTCGCGGTTGCTGCAAACAATAACTGGATGGTAAGCTATGAGAACCTTTCATATCTACCGGCAAGAATACAGGATACGTTTTGTTCAATAGCAACAGGTGGAGCAGCTGGAGGACGAGCACTGTACACTAATGGCGAAGAGTCAGTGATTGAGATGAAAAGGCCTTGTGTTATCAATGGAATACCAAGCCTTATCACTGCTCAGGATTTAACAGAAAGATCAATTCATGTGGAGTTACCAAGGATTGAGCAATACCTAGGGGAGGTGGAGTTACAGACTGCTTATGACTCTGCCTTGCCTGAGATTTTTGGCGGGTTGCTTGATTTGTTCGTCACAACATTATCTATTCTGCCGAGTGTCAAGATAGCCAGGCCACCAAGAATGGTTGATTTCTGTTCTCTTGGTGAAGCGATGGCGCGAGGCTTGGGCGAAAACGCAGGGGTATTCACTGCTTTGTATAATGAAAACAGGAAAGAATCTGTCCTTCGCTCAATTGAGAGTTCTCCGGTAGCTTCGGCTGTTCTTGAATTGGCCTGTACATTTGTTGCTGGTGCAACGGTTCATGATGGCACGTACAGTGAACTCCTTGATAAGCTACTCAAGTATAAACACGACAATGACGGGTGGCCGAAGAATCCTAAAGGGTTGGCTAATGCTTTAAAGCGGAACATGCCAGCCCTTCAGCAGGCGGGAGTTGTTGTTATCCCTGAGCAAGGCCAAAAGCGAAACAACAAAGGTAAACAGATTGTCATTAAGACGGGTGAACATGGTGAACATGGTGAACGTCACTTTGCTAATTCCACTCAAAAAGAAAAAAATGTGATCGAGTTGGTTGATGATAAGGAGCCGTTCTAATGGCAGATTATCGTTTTGCACTTGAGAAGGGTGGGCGAAAGGTTCCCTGTCCGGCCTGTAAGCGGATTCGTTTTGTTCCCTACATCGACACCTACACCGGGGAGCCGGTCGCCAGTGAGGTTGGGCGTTGCGACAGAGAGGACTCATGCGGCTATCACTTGACACCGAGTGAATACTTTTACATGACCGGAAAGAATCCTTTCAGCACACCAAGACCGGCAAGGAAGCCACAGACCGAGCCAGAGCCGGAACAACCTTCTTTCATTGATACTGAGATCATGCGCGCAAGTATGACGGGGTATAATCAGAATAACCATTGTAGGTGGTTGTGCTCAGTATTCGGCGAGCAAAAGGCTTTCGATTTGACGGCAGTGTACAAGATCGGCACATCAAAGCATTGGCCGGGTTCCTGTGTGTTTTGGCAGATCGACAGAGACGGGAAGATCAGAACAGGTAAGATCATGTTATACGACAGTCTCACAGGGCGCAGGGTGATAAAACCGTTTCCGCATGTGAATTGGGTTCACAAGGTAATGAAGATAGAGCCTTACACATTACAGCAATGCTTATTCGGGGAACACCTGCTTTCCTTGGACGGTGAAAAGCCGGTCGCTATTGTCGAGAGTGAAAAGACTGCGATTGTTGCCAGTGGGTTCATACCTGAGTACGTATGGTTGGCGACAGCAGGAAAGCACAATCTGAATACAGATAAGCTGAAATCATTGTGTGGCCGTAAGGTTACGCTCTACCCTGATTTGATGGCGTTCGACAAGTGGAAAGTGATAGCCGATAGAGTGCCGGGCGTTACGGTATCGGACTTGTTGGAACGTCGAGCAAGTGAAGCAGATCGAGCAGCAGGGTTAGACCTGGTAGATTATTTATTGAGAGAGAACAGACAGACAGCGTAACCATTAATCATTGAGATCATGGGCAACAAAGAGGAAACGGAAAAGATAGGGCAGTTCATTACGGGCCAGAGTGAAACTGTGTTTCGGGAGACGGTTGCTGAGGCACTGCATAGAGAGCCGGACGGTAGAGAGTGAGCTGTCGCTTATTCCTCTTTCCTGTTTGGTGCGACATGTGCGGCGTCTGCGATGATTGACGGGATTGAACACCACAATATTATTGCTAGAAATTAGGATGTAAAAGGTATGGCTTGAGTTGAGATTATTCAACCTGAGCTATTTGTGAGAGTTATTTTTTTAACAAAAACACACAAAAACATGAAAGACAGTGAACATAGGCTTACACCAAAGCAAGATCAGTTTTGCCGTGAATACTTGGTTGATATGAACGCAACACAGGCAGCAATAAGAGCGGGGTACAGCGCAAAGACGGCGGACAGGATCGGCGCGGAGCTACTTGGTAAAACTTGGGTTTCGGCCATGGTTGAAGAGCTGAAAAAGAAGAGAGCTGAAAAGCTGGATATAAGCGAGAATAGGATCCTTGCTGAGATTGCTTCAATTGCATTTAGTAACGTCGGTGACCTTGTGGATGATAACGGTAAGTTTATTGAAATAAAGAAACTGAAGCCATCTACACTGAGGGCTATTAAAAGCGTGAGGCGTAAGCGATTCGTTGAGGATGGGCGCGAGGGTGAGATTATCAGCATTGAATTTCATCCCAAGCTGCCGGCACTTGAAAAGATATGTGAGATCAAAGGCATAACCGCACCGCCTGTTCAGCAAAGGCCCGTAGAGGTCACAATCAACGTGACCGGCAACGCTGATATGATAAATCAGAAGCCTGTCGCTGTAACAGGAAGTCCAGGATACAATGCCACAGCGTAACCAAAGGAGCTTATGAAAGCGAAAGACACAAATGATAAGCAGGCAATTGTATCAGTGAAAAGGGTCAACCTTATGTATCTGTTCACCTGCGTGCAGGTATTCGTACCACATACCGTATCCAGCCAATAATAAGGGCAATGATTGAACAACTTAAGAAAGCTCAAAACCGCGACTTCAAAACCGTGATACCCAAGCAGGTTTAACACCCTGCTTTTTTATTGCCTCTACCGACAATTTGATGCGCGGTGTCAGGGCAGTTATAATCAGAATAACAATGAAATACTTCCAGTTTATAAGATCATTTATTGATCATTGAAATAGTAGTTATTGTATACCGTAACGGGGGTTATATGGTTATTGATACTTTGCGCTTATCAGGCTTATAATATTGATTATATGGTATTTATGAGTGGTTATTGTGGCTTATGGTACTGCGATAGTTGGCGCGTTATTGTATTTAGAGACTCATCATCAAATAATCGTATCAATATTTAGAAACTTTGTATCTGAGTATGATTATTCGATGGCTAAATGGTTCATTCCAGCGGTCGATGTTGCCAGCCGGTCTATGGGGAGGGCTAAAAAGTCTGCTATCCACCTGCACTGAGCCGATACTGGATAGATCAACATGAGGAAATGCGTGAACATAGTGAATATAGTGAACGTGGTTTTGTTATTTCCACTCAAAAAGAAAAAAAAGAAGGGTGAACTAACAAGGATTTTTTTGCAGTTCGATGTTGGATTGTAAATGATGTATCTTTCAGTCTTATTTTACCCTTGAGAAAGATCAATTTTTACGGTTTTGCGGCATATTTGTAACAAAAAGGCTGAGAACACCTGCAAAATAAGGGGTACGTATGAACTTACGTAAATTAGATTTTTACCTTGAACCATTTTTTGGCGTTTATTTTTAGTCAGTAACGCTACTAGTTCTTCAATATTTCAATAACAAAGATAATATCCTTCTTTTTATGGGTTTTTTTGACAAGTTCAAAATATCAAGGCTTAAGGAAGGACTCGGAAAAACCCGGGATACTCTTCGGGAAAAGCTTTCCGTTATTACACAGGGAAAAACAGAGATAGACGAAGAGTTTCTTGAAGAACTTGAAACGATTCTCGTAGCTGCAGATGTCGGAGTGGAAACCACGCTTGGGATTGTTGACGCTATCACTGAGAGAGCAAAAAAGGAGACCTACCGTTCGGAAGGGGAACTGAACAGGATGTTGATGGAGGAAATTCAGCATATGCTTCAGGAAACCGGAGAGAATCATCCTCTTGATTTTGATGCTATACTTCCCGCTAAACCATATGTGATTCTGATTGTAGGAGTAAATGGTGCTGGCAAAACCACCAGTGTTGCTAAACTGGCGCATAACTATGAAAAAGCGGGCAAAAAAGTCATTATAGCAGCGGCCGATACCTTCAGGGCAGCTGCCTATGAACAGCTGAAAATATGGGCCGATAGAGCAGGGGTTCCTCTTATTGGCCAAGGCCAAGGTGCCGATCCGGCGTCAGTGGTATACGATGCCGTCAGTGCCGGGTGTTCCAGAAATGCAGATGTTGTGCTGGTTGATACTGCAGGCCGTTTGCATAACAAAAGCCACTTAATGGAAGAGCTTGCCAAAATTATGCGAGTGGCTAAAAAGAAGATTCCCGAAGCTCCCCATGAAGTATTGCTGGTACTTGACGGTACTACCGGGCAGAATGCAGTGCTGCAGGCAAGGGAATTTACAAAGTTCGTCCAAGTGACTGGGCTTGTGGTTACTAAACTTGATGGAACTGCAAAAGGAGGAATTGTACTCTCCATTTCACGTGAGCTGAATTTACCAGTCAAGTATATCGGCGTTGGCGAGAAAATTGATGATCTGCAGTTGTTTGACCGTGCCGAGTTTGTTGAAGCACTTCTGGGTAGATAACTTTATTGCAATTCAGGCGGTGCAGTTAATATCGGAATGTTATTTCTGAGCAGTTCAAGAATTCGTTTCCTATTAGTGATTCGGAGGAGGTGAGTACTGTTCCGGGCGTCCTGAGCGCCAAGGCGCGGCGCAAGCAGAGAAGTTTCTTCTAGCGATTCGAGAAGCTCAGACAATTGCTGCTCCATTTTCATTGGGCTGCGTATGATAACAATATGGATTATTTCAGCTTCAGGACGATCCAGTAAATAATCAATATGCCAGTGCAGTTTTTTTGTAAGGGGTTCAATGATGCTGTTTACTGTAAGGTCATCTTTGGAGAAAAGCTTTTTTAATGCTGCACGGATTTCATGAGACGGCTTTTCGGCTGATCGTGAGGCGTGTCGGATAAGACGTCTGGCAAGAGGATTTCCTGATTTTTCTCCGCCCAGCGCTGAGCCGATATAAAGATAGTCACTTTCGGGGATTGTAAACAGCTTACCCTGTTGAAACCTGCCAAATGAAAGCTCAAAAGGGCTGGAAATCCTGATGAAAAGGATATAGGAACCCATACGGTATTTATTGCCGAAAATAGTAAACTGTGAATCGAACATTGTTTTTTGTTGTTTTTGATGCAATATTAGCGCTCCAGAGCGGGAACGTAAAACCTATTTTTTTAGATTGAAAGATAAGTGTTTCGGAATGTTTTCGATCGGTAACTGTATAAAGAGTGTCTTTTCGATGAAAGAGTCGGAACAACTTCTGAAGCTCAGGCGCAGGGAGATGGTTGAGATGCTGCAGCAGTATGGTATTGCTAACCGACGAGTACTTGATGCTTTTTTTGAAGTTCCGCGTCACTTGTTTTTTGATGAGGACGCTAAGGAGTTAGCCTATAACGATGCAGCTTATCCAATAGGATTCGGGCAGACAATTTCCCAGCCTTATACGGTTGCCTATATGACTTCTCTGCTTGTTGAACGGTGCCCTTCAGGAAAGGTGCTTGAGATTGGTACGGGGTCAGGTTATCAGGCAGCAATTCTTGATGTCCTTGGTTATTCGGTTTTTACTGTTGAACGGATTTTTGAGCTGTATGAAAGGGCAGAGAAACTTTTTTCCAGGCTT
This sequence comes from Chlorobiales bacterium, assembly GCA_026390855.1. Classification (GTDB taxonomy): domain Bacteria; phylum Bacteroidota; class Chlorobiia; order Chlorobiales; family Chlorobiaceae; genus Chlorobium. Next base: position 11,094 of record JAPLFE010000038.1, read on the forward strand.
GAGCTTGATATTGCTTGTCGGTTTGGAGATGGGACGCTTGGATGGATGGATGAGGCTCCTTTTGATGGTATGGTGATCACTGCTGGAGCCCCTAAGGAACCGGAGTCGCTTTTAGAGCAGCTTGCCGGAAACGGATGTATCGTTATACCAATAGGAGGCTCTTATTCTCAGCAGATGACGGTTATTCGTAGATCAGGTAATGATTTCAAGAAAGAAGTATTTCAGCAGTTTTCTTTTGTACCGCTGGTCGGCAAGGAAGGGTGGAACGATACTGTTTTTTAACAACATATTAACGAAGGGATAATCTATGGCTGTAATGTCCAGCTTGCGGGATAAGACTCATATTATATTGTATACCCTTTTGGCAGCATTTCTTGCGCTGATAGTTTTTGAGTGGGGTATGAATTTTTCCGGATTTACCGGGAAGACGAATCAGGCCGGGAAAATTAATGGAAAGTCTATTCCATTCAGTCAGTATGATGAAGTTTATAAAGAGTATACAGAGAATTTTCGGAGAAGTAATCCTGGCGCTGAAGTTACCCCGGAAACTGAACTCGGACTTCAGGAGCAGGCTTGGAATACTGTGGTTGACCAGACCTTGCTTGAAGAGCAGTTTGAAAAATTCAGCATTGGTCTTCAAGACCAGGAGGTAGTCGAGGCTTTGGATAGCCCGAACCCTCCTCTCGTTATTCGCCAGAATTTCAGCGATCCGACTACTGGGGCGATTGATCGCAAAAAATTGGAGAGCGCACGTCGCGACCCACACAATAAGGAGTTGTGGCTTCAGGTTGAGAAGATTGTTCGTCGTGAGCTTAAAATCAACAAGCTGATCAGGGCTCTTCAAACCCTTGATCATGTTACTGATAGAGAAATAAGTGATATCGTCAGCAGGCAGTATTCAAGATTTACAGCATCCTTTATTCCAGTATCTTTCAGTTTTGCCGGAACTGATAGCAGCTTTCCTGTAAAAGAAGAAGAAGTGAAAAAGTATTACGATGAGCATAAAGAGCTTTTAAAACAGGTTCCCTCAAGAAAAGCGGATTTTGTTTTTTTCCCTCTGACTCCTTCTTCAAAAGACAGCATAGCAGTTCGTACTGAACTTGAAACAATCCGTACCGAGTTTGCCGGGCCCGTCAACGATGCCGATTATGTGAAAGTGCAGAGTGATCGTCCAACAGGTATCAACGTGACCTATAGTCGTGCAGATTTTTCTCCGTCTGCAGGGGAGGCCGTTTTCAGTTCATCGAATCTCAAGCCAGGAACGATTGTCGGTCCGATAGCTGATCGAGGTGAATATCGATTGATCAAGATCAAACAGATCACTCCATCTGCCCAGCCAATAGCAAGAGCATCACATATTCTTTTACGATTCAATCCAGCAAGCAGAGAGGATGTTCAGAAAGTACGCGAGCTATCCATGTTTATTTTTAAACAGCTTCAGGCTGGTGTTCCATTTGACGTACTTGCGAAAAAATATTCCGCAGACATCGCCAGCGCTGTCAACGGAGGCGATGTTGGCTGGTTCAGCAAGGATCGTATGGTACCTGAATTTTCTGCAGCTGTTTTCAATGCCCGCCCGGGTTCGATTGTCGGTCCGGTGCAGACACAGTTTGGTTTGCATATTATCAAGGTCACAAGTTTTGATCAGAGTGCTATTGTCTGCTCGGAGATAGTCCGAAAGATCAAGCCATCAACTGAAACGGTAGATAGTGGACGTCGTCTTGCCATGGGCTTTCAGATTAATGCCAAGGAGAAAGGTTTCGATAAGAGTGCCGCCACTGGAAAACTCACAATCGAAAAGACTGCTGAATTTGGCAGACATATGCCTGTTGCTCCGATTGGGTACAGTGAGAAAGTGACAGCCTTTGCTTTTAAAGCCGCTGAAGGTGATCTCTCGGACGTTATTGAAACTGAAAAAGGGTTTTATGTGATGCGTCTGACCGGAAAAAATGATACAGGGTATCATATCCTCGACAAAGAGCTGAAAGCTAAAATTACTGCCGAACTTATCAGGGAAAAGAAAGGCGCGGTTCTGGAGAAAAAACTTGCTGTTATGGTAAAAGGGCCAGGTGTCACCCTTGAAAAAATAGTCGCAGCCAATCCTGGCCTGCACATTGTAACTGCTGAGGATATTCGGTGGAGCGATGGATTTATTCCTGGCTATGGAGTTGACAGGCCTCTTGTTGAGGCGATTTCGGGACTTGATTCAGGAAAGCTTTCCCTTCCGGTGAAAACATCTGATGGTTATGCTCTTGTTTTAGTAAGCAAAAAGGCACTTCCTGCCGGGCTTGATCTCAAGGTTGAAAAAGCAGGAGTTGCACCACAACTGCTAAGGGCAAAACAGGAACAGTTATTTGCTGAATACTTTGCCTCAGTGCGCAAGAATGCTAAAATTGAAGATTTCCGTCCCTGATATGTGGACCAGCATCTGATCAATGAGCTGCCTGGAATGTTTCCAGGCAGGCCTTGATTCTCGTTGAGGTATCAAGTGACAGGCACTCCTCAGCGAGTGCTTCGACTTCGGTAAGTGAGTAGGAGGATACCAGTGACTTAAGTTTCGGGATATCCGAGCTGACAACGCTGAATCTTCTCAATCCGCATCCTAAAAGGAATGGCAGTGCCAGTGGGTCTGAACCCATATCTCCGCAAATCGTTACTCTGCAATGATTTTTATTCGCGGTTTTGATAACCCTGTGCAGTTGACGGATAATTGCAGGATGGAATTTTTCAAAGAGATCCTGAACGATGACGTTGTTTCTGTCAACGGCAAGAGTGTATTGAGTCAGATCATTTGTTCCGATGCTGATGAAATCAGCACATTTTGTGATTTCTTCAATAAGTTCCACAGCTGCCGGTACCTCAATCATGGCACCGAGACCCGGTTTTTCAATCTGAGAGTCTGGCTCCTTAGTTAATTCCAAATAATGCTTTTCGATCAGTCCCCGCACATGCCGGATTTCATCGACAGATATGATCATGGGAATGAGAATAGCTATGTTTCCATGGATATTTGAGCGTATGATTGCCTTGATCTGGTCATTGAGTATCTCGGGAAGATCAATCAGAATTCTGATGCCCCGCCATCCAAGGTTTGGATTTGGTTCCTTGACTGGAGAGTAAAGCAATTTATCTCCTCCGATATCAAACAAGCGGATATCAAGAGGCATCGGGCTAATCATTTCAGCCATTTCCCGGTAACAGGAGTACTGTTCGGATTCTTTGGGTACTTTTGTTCCCTTGGTAAAGAGGTTTTCACTTCTGAACAGCCCTACTCCTTCAGCGCCTGCAGCACTTATTGCCTGCAGCTCTTCTTTGAAGTCGATATTGGCATAAAAGGTAATTCTTATGCCACATTTTGTAGTGGCAGGAAGCATAGCCGTGAGAGACGTATTGGTTTCATTTTCTTTCTCTCCATTTTTTTTGTTGATATAGAGTGCAATCGTTTTTTCTTCAGGGTTTGTGATCACGGTTCCGGTGCTTCCGTCTATGATCATTTGCATTCCTGTCGTTATCTTTTGTGAAAAGTTTCCCAGTCCTACAACGATTGGAATTTTGAGTGACTTGCATATCAGCGAAATATGCGAAGTCTTTCCCCCTGAGTCAGTAACGAATCCCTTAATATTGCTGCGGCTAAACAGAATGATATCGGCAGGAGAAAGGTTATCGGCCGAAACAATAACCCCTTCTGGAAGCCATGAGTGCAGTTTTCGGACTTGCAGATTTCGAATAATCCTGTTTTTGATATCATGCAGATCATCAGCCCGATCCTGAAAAATCAGATCATCAGAATTGATGAATTTTTCAAGATACTGGTCGAATTCTTCCTCGATGACCTGATGCGCGGGTTTGCGTTCTGAGCGGATACGACCAGTAATGGCATCGATAAGTATGGTATCGTGCAGCATCATAATCTGGGCCTGAAACAAATTTGCGTATCCCTTTCCAAGTTTTCTTATGGTAACTCGTTCAATTTTTTTCAGTTCCTTTTCAGAGCGCTTCAGAGCCGTAAGAAACCTTTCGATTTCTTCGCTGATATTTTTATCATTCAGCTCTTTATTTTCATGATTACCCGTTTCTTTGACGAACACATAGCACTCGCCGATCGCAATACCTTTTGATCCACCGATTCCTGTATGGGTCTCTTCAAGACGTTTTACGACAGGCTCAGTTTTTTTTGCCTTGTTCAATGGAGTCGTGCTGAGTTTTTTTTCTGGCATAATGCAGGTTTAAAAAGGTGCGTCGTCCTCAGTGATGAATGAACCGGCATTTGATTTTCCTGATTCCGGCGAAGAAGTTGCATAGTGCCTCTCTTCGTGAGAAGCTTCAGATCCCTCTCCACCAGTAGCATAGTTATTGGCAGTCGACTGAAAACGACCGTAGTTTTTCAGGAATAAGAGCCGTATATCCCCAATTGGACCGTTTCTTTGTTTGCCAATGACAATTTCAACAATATCTTTTGTCGATGAACCATCCTCGAAGGTTGTTTTCCCGTACATTTCCGGCCTTGAAAGGAACATGACAACATCAGCATCCTGTTCGATAGAGCCGGACTCTCTTAAATCACTTAGCTGGGGTCTTCTGTCGCCCGATCGTTGTTCGACAGACCGGTTAAGCTGCGCAAGTGCGATGACGGGGATATTCAGTTCTTTGGCCAGAGCTTTCAGCGAGCGGGATATCTGGGCAATTTCCTGTTCCCGATTTGATCTACCATCTCTTACAGGGGTTACCAGCTGCAGATAATCTACCACAACCATGCCAATATTATGCTCCTGCTTCATTCGCCGGGTTTTGGCGGCAAGTTCCATAATAGAAATACCGGGAGTATCGTCAATATAGAGTTTTGCTTCATTGAGCTTATCCATACTATTGATGATCCGGCCCATCATTTCAGGCGATATCCGTCCCGTTCTGACAAGCTGGGATTCAACATAAGCCTCAGCGCACATAATCCTTATCGCCAGCTGCACCTCAGCCATTTCCAGACTGAAAAAAAGAACCGGGGTATCGAAATCAATAGCTGCATTACGGGCAAGAGCAAGCGCTAATGCAGTTTTACCAGCAGAAGGTCTTGCGGCAATTATAATCATATCGGATGGCTGAAATCCTGCAGTCATCTGATCCATCTCAGAATAACCAGACCCTACACCGGTAATGGATGATTGCGATGCCCTCAGGGTTTCAAGCATTCGAATACCGTTTTTAACAAGCTCTTTTATTAAAGAGGCTTTCTTTTTAACGCCAGCCTGTGAAATATTAAAAAACTGCTGGGACGCATGTTCGACCAGATCAAAAATATCCATCGATGAGCTGTAAGCAGCACCCGAGATTTTGGCCGATATGGAAATCATCCTGCGGTAAAGGTATTTTTCTTTTGCCAGACGAGCATAGTACTCAATGTTTGCCGCGCTGATAACTTTACTAGAAAGTTCAGCAAGGTAGTGTCTTCCACCGACTGGTTCAAGCTCATTCATTTTCAGCAGTTCTTCACTGACTGTGATTATGTCGATCGCCTGTCGTTTATTATAGAGCTGCATCATTGCTTTGAAAATGATCTGGTGGCGCCGCTCATAAAAAACTTCATCGCCGTTATCACCGAATATCTGGATAACCTGTTCAATTGGATCATCTTCCAGAAGAATGCAAGCAAGAACTTCCTGTTCAATTTCAATTGAATAGGGAGGTACTCGGCTTTCTTTACTGAAATCGATATCCTTGTTAAAATCTATAGCAACATTTGCTTTCTTATTCATCGCTTATTCATCGTTCAATGACCTTGTTTGGAGCATTCCTTTGAGCGGGACATCTGCTCGTAATGGCGCATCATTAATTGTATATCTTGCCAGCACCCATGTTTCCAGTTGGGATTACGAAGCAGAGCTGCTGGATGATAGGTAATAAAACAGTCATATTCTTTCCATTTCATCACTCTTCCTCTCATTGACCCTAAAGAAAGGTTGTTCTCAAACAGAGTGTTTGCAGCAACCTTGCCAAGAATCAGAATGACTTTTGGATGAATAATTTCCAGTTGGCGGAGCAGCCAAGGCATACAGCACCCAATTTCATCGGCGAGGGGGTTACGATTACCTGGAGGGCGACATTTCAGAATATTACAAATGTATACCTCTTCGCGGGCAAATCCGGCAGCTAAAAGGATTTTATCGAGCAGCTGACCTGATCGGCCGACAAAAGGCCTGCCAGAAGCATCTTCTTCTGCTCCAGGAGCTTCGCCAATCACAACAAGCCTGGCACAAGGGTCACCTTCACCGAAAACAAAGTTAAGTCTGGTTTCAGCGAGTCTGCATTTGCGGCACTCTCTGGCTGTATTGAAGAGCTTGGCCAGTTCTTGCGATGATGATCCTGTATTGACCTGGGCAGGCGGAGACTGTTCATCTTTGAAGGGTAAAAAACCTTGCATGACAATCACACTTTTTCAGAGGTTAATAGCCAGCTTTAACGTAGAGTTTTTCTATGGCGTCAAGCAGTCTTTCAGCAGCAGAATCCTTGGGTAGCTGCGGGAGCTCAGTAGTTACACCATCTTTATCTATCAGGGTAAGAATATTTGTATCGACTTCAAAGCCCGAGGTTTTCCGATCAAAAAAATTGAAAGCTATAAGGTCAAGGTTTTTCGTATTCAGTTTTTTACGAGCATTGTCCAGCCCGGTTTGGGTTTCAAGCGCAAACCCTACTGCAAGTTGTCCAGGAGCTTTCTGCATGCCGAACTCAGCAAGAATATCAGGATTTTTTATAAGGGTAAGCTCGATTTCCTGATCATCTTTTTTCATTTTCCCCTCGTAAGGAGCTGCGGGGCGATAATCCGAAACCGCTGCAGCACCTACAAAAATGGTACAGCCCTTAAAAAAGCTTTGAGACGCATTGTGCATTTCCATCGCGCTTTCAACATCCAGGCGTGTCACTCCAGGAGGCGTTTCCAGATGAACCGGTCCTGTAACAAGTGTGACCAGGGCTCCTCTTTTTGCAGCAGCACGGGCAATGGCAAATCCCATTTTCCCCGAAGAATAATTAGAGATGAACCGGACACCATCAATTTTTTCTCTTGTGGGTCCGGCGGTCACAACAATGGATTTGCCATGAAGCGGAGAGGATTCTGGAGAGGAGTGCAGTGTCTCTTCGAGAGATGAAACAATGGACTCAGGTTCGGGCATTCGGCCAAGTCCAGAGAGACCTGAAGCGAGTTCACCACTTTCAGGGCTTATTATACTACATCCCTGAGCAGTAAGGATAGCGATATTTCGCTGAACAGACGGTGAAAGAAACATCTGGCCGTCCATAGCTGGAAAAATCAGTACAGGTTTTCCCGGGCGCAGAGCGATAAACAGAGCGGTAAGCATGTCATCACAAAGACCGGCACTGAGTTTAGCAAGGGTATTGGCCGTAGCAGGAGCAATCACAAAGGCATCGGCCCATTCACCCAGTGAGATGTGGCGGGTATAGTCAGTACCTGTGGTATCCACAGGTGGAAATATACTCCGGTAAACGCGTTCACCGGAAACTGTTGCAAGAGCAAGTTCACTGACAAAACGGGCACCACCGTCAGTGACAGCTACCCTGACATTAGCACCGTTTTTTTTTAACAATCGTACAAGCTGCGGTGTTTTATAAGCCGCAATTCCACCGCAAATGCCAACGATTATGTTTTTTCCTCTCAAGACGTTACCCATGGTTTATTGCCGAATGACTTTTAAAATAATTTACAAAAACATACTGACTATTTTTTCTTATCGGATGAAGGAATAAGACGTTTCCAGAACTGATCCCAGGTTTGGAAGCGCTCCCTGTAAGAAATGCTGGCACCCCATATTTCCGAAGGTGCCTGTAAATTGGTGCTGGATGTTCCATTCTCGTTGAGTCCATATGAGCGATACGTCTCAATGAAGACTTTTGGAGAAATCCGGTATTCAATTTTCTGTTCGGTACCATAATAATTGGACAGAGGGGAGTCCTTGAGGGTGGGTGCGCTTCCGCTGCCGATAAACCGGACTTTTCCATCAGTGCCAGGAACACTGAGTGCAAAGTAAAGGTCAAGTCCGCTTAGTGCACCTCGTTTATCCACTCCGACATTAACATTGAAGCTTTCAAGACCGGCGACATCCTGAATGACCTTTGAAAATTGAGATGAAAGAAGGCCTGATCCAGCGGATATACCTACACTGGAAACGGCAATACTGGATGCTTGGGCAGTACTTCCAGGTCTTGCGTACCATTGCTTGGAAAGCAGCATGGAAATGACGTTGAGTTCAGCATTAGGATCGATCTGGCTTGATTTGCCTCCAATCATATTTGACGACGCATAAGGCTGCGTTTGCTCATTCAGGTAATAACCCATTGTAACCAGTGGCTCATTAAGCGTACCGGTAATGGCAATCAGCAGTTTTACATTATCGCGTTCACTGGTCTGCTGGTTTGAAGCGCTCACATACTTGTTTCCATAAAGATTATCCATCACCCCGCTTCGGATATCAACATTGTTCCAGGAGATTCTTCCTCCATCCTGCAGGTCAAAGTTTGTGTTGGAAAATTTGTATTTGCCGCCAATCACATTTACTGAGCCGAACAGGCGGTATTGCTGATTGCTTTTACTGACAAGCAGGGAAAGATTGTTGATTGAGGTTTCGAGCTGTTCTCCCCTGATGCGGTCAAAAATAACCGTATATTTTAGCGGTTCGACACTGCTTAGCCTTAGATTTTTAATTTCCAGGATATCGATCACCGAGTGATAAAACTCTATAGGTTTTGATGACTTTTCCTCATCAATTCCAGTTTTACCATGAACGGGGTAACGTGGCACAAATTCGATAAATTTGTTAATGCCCACATACTTTGCGTTTTCATTGGCACCCGCCCGATAGAGTGAGTAGTCAGCAGCATTAATTCTCAATTCCCCTTCGGTAATTGGTGAGGTGAGGGTGCCGTGCAGCCTGATGCTATTGGTTGTACCGGTAATCGTCCCGAATGAGGTTTCATCCTTTTTATCTTTTTTATCGAACAAAAGGAGACTCTCGAATCTAGCACCGATATCCAGTCCCGTTGGCTGCAGCTTTTCAAGCTTTACTACTCCGCTGATTCTCCCATTGCCTTTATGGTTATCATTGACGGATATATTTCGAAGTTCGATTGCATTCGGGGTGACATAGACTTCTCCGTTGAGCCGGTAGGAGACTTGGGTGGCCTCTATCTTGATTTTTGTATCACGGAGTCGGGTGGTCAGATAAATGTCGGGTTGTGGGGTCCTGCCCTCAATTTTGAGAGTGGTCGGTATAATGCCTTCAGCTGATTCCAGGAAAGGAAGCACGTAAGTTAGGCCCTCGGCTGAAAGATTATCAGAATGGAAAGACGCACTGATTGCCTGTTGATCCGCCATCCGGAACTGCAGAGGGTAGAAGCTGAGGACAAGAGGGAGAGTTCCACTTCCCTCGATTGTGTTTATTGATGCTGTGCTTTGGTTTGCAATTTTAGATTGTGCGGGAGCATTGCTATGCACTTCAAAACGAAGCTGGTTGCCGATGTGGTGAGCATCGCACTTCAAGGTACCTATAGAGAATTTATCATAACGAATACCCTTTCCGTTCACCTGGAGCGTGGTGGTTTTTGAGTTAGGGTTTCCGCTGACTGCCAGTGAGGCATTAATTGTTCCTGAAAGTTTGTCAAGAGAAGAAATAATGGAGAGGCGTGACAGTTCCTTGAGTTCCACATTCGATAAGGTCCCTTGAAAACTGCCTGGCTGTGAATTGCTGAGCTCCCCGTCCATGACAATTTGCTGCACGCCCTTTGCTATCGTAAAGTGATTAAACTTTACTGTTGTTCTATCGAGCATGACATGGGATTTTTCAGCCGCCTTCCATATCCCTGAGGTATCAGTTATCAAGAGGTGATCAAAGAGCAGGTTATAAGTATTTCCATCTTTTGCGACTGAAAATTTTGTCGAAAAGTTCTGTGCAGGATTCGGAAGAACAAGATCGATGGTGCCATCAAGACGTGAAGGTTCATACATACCCGAAAAGATCGCAGTACCTGTTTTTTTTCGAGCAACAGTTACAGCAGATGTTTTACCGCTTACCGATGCTTTTTGTGCTCCATTGCTATTGCATTCCACTTCAGCTTTCATGGAAAGATTTTCAATCAGAAGATCATTATGGGACTGCAACCGTGCAAGGTTTATTGAAGAGCTGATCGAACACTGTCCATTACGGTACAGGGCACGACCATCAGCACTACCCTGAAGGTTCAGTCCCTGAATCGGGAAAAGCATCGCCAAAGGGGAGATATCTCTTGCCGTGATACGGTAATTAACTGTGAATGGCTTTTTGAGTGCGCTTGATGTAGTAACGGGGGTTGGAATGGAAGTGCGCCAGATATTTTGAGCTGCTATTTCCCTTGCTATGCCTGATCCGGCAAGTTTGCCGAGAGCGATCAGTTCTTCAAGCGAATAATCGCCATCGGCAAGAACGTCAAGAAAATCGCTTGTTATGCTTGCTCGAGAAGATGTGGTAGTCTGTGCAATTTCGAGGGAAGCTTTTGAGTGGTCTTTAAGTTGGAACCCATCGATGGTGGAGGGCGAAAACTGCATCACAGCAGCAACGTTTAAATTCTTTGGCTCATACCCCGATCCCTGTATGGCAAAGGCTCCGTTCAAATTTGTTTTAATACCATTTGATCGGAGTATTTTCGAAATGTCCAGACCTGTAGTCTTGCCCGCAGCGTGATAAAGGGGAGTTTTATCGCTCCAGTTGATATCGCCGTCGAGATTGAAACTGGAAAGTTCGTTTTTTAAAGAGAGCGACGTTTTCAAGAGGGCGCTGTTGTACTTAAAAGCAAGGGTGCCCACTTTTACGGTTTGATTTCGCCAATAGGAATCAGCAAGCTTCATGTCGAGCGTCAGCTGATTGACCTTTGCCCCTTTTGTGTTACCATCAAAGCTGCCGGTAGCGTTTATCAGACTTTTTAGATCGCTGTCCTGCTCCAATAATTTGTGAGGTTTAAACCCTTTCAAAGTAAAAGTGCCTTTGGCGGTAAGCTGTTCCGATACCTTGGATGCTTTCATACTTAAAGAAGCTTCTCCGAGGTTGGAGAGTGTTTTTATATCGGTTTTTACAGCCTTAAGGCTTCCCTCGGCATGACCAAGAAAAGTAATAGTTCCGGTTTTACTGGCCAGGTTTTTGTAGGCACTTTCTTTCAGGAGCGATTCAATAAAGGGGGCGGCAATTTTTGAACTGTCGCATTTTAGTTTGTATGCGAGCAGGTTGCTGTTTGCAGTGTTAAGCAGTTCACCTTTTATGGCGATTTTGCTTTTTAAGTGGGTCAAAGATGCATCAAGGATTTCAAAATTATCCCTTTTTCCCTTTGCATTGCCTTTCAGGGTATAGACGCCCGCTGGAAGAGTAACTGCAGGGAATAAAATTTTCAAGTCGTCGCTATGAAGAGCAAGCTTTTGAACATTGAGAAACGATGTACTTAAGGCAAGCTGTGTTCGCAATCGACGGGCGAAAATATTGAAGTGATCTATCGTTGCTGAGAGTTCAGCACTGCTTTTATTGCTTACAGCTTTAAAGTCGAGGAGTTCCGAATGAGCTTCGGAAAAGTGAAATTGCCCTGATGCCTGCCGCAAGGTGAAGCGCTCCTGGGGGATGTTGAGCTGCAATTTGTCAAGCCTTCCTTTTACAAGTTTTTTCCTGACAGTGAACTCATAAAGCCCAAGATTGATATTGTGCACACTGAGCGGTGGAATTCCGGAATTATTGGGGTTCGCGGAATAGGAGAGGCTGCTGTTTTTAAGCTGGAGATTTTTGCAGAAAAAATGTTCCAGTTTTGCTTTTGTTGAGTCGGGGTCGCGAGATTTGAAAATAAGTTCAAGATTGAGTTTGCCGTTTTTCTCGGTTGTCAGTTTTGCGCTGAGCGAATCGGCTGTAAGGCGGCGCAAATATATCCTTTTGATTTGAGGTTGAAGGAGGGTGAGGAAATTAAATTTCAGTGAAACTGTGCGAGCCTGAAGGGCTGGTGTTTTATCATCAGGCCCATAAATACGGGGATTGATCAAGGTGACCTTATTGGGAAACTGAAGGTGAAGTTCCTGCAGTTCAAGCCGCCCGAACAACTTTTTGTTAAAGAGAGCAATTGCTTCATCTTTAGCCATGCTATCGAGTACTCCGCTGTTCAGGATGATCAGAGAGGTGAGCGACAGCAGAAGCACAAACACAGAGCTTGCTACCAGCAATCTGAGAATGTAGTTTTTAAGGCGTGTCACTGTCGATTGAAGTTTGAGTATAGAGCTGAATTATTTTTTCGATGATGCCGGTTGTTGAGCGCCCTTCGAGCAAGGGCAGGGTCAGAACAGCACCTCCATGCTCAAGGACAGCAGGTGCTCCGGCAATCTCGTCGACAGCCCAGTCTGATCCTTTCACAAGAATGTCAGGCAGCAGGATGCCAATCAGTTCTTCAGGTGTATCTTCGTTAAAAAGAACGACACCGTCGACAACCTCCAAGGCTGAGAGTACTGCTGCACGGTCGGTTTCACAGCAAACCGGTCGGTTCGATCCTTTCAGTCGACGTACCGAAGCATCACTGTTCAAGCCAATCAAAAGAACATCGCCTAGTTTTTTCGCTTCCGATAAATACTCAACATGCCCAGCATGCAGAATATCGAAACAGCCATTTGAAAAGACAATTTTTTTTCCTGCAGCCTGCCAAACGCGGACTTTTTCAAGAGCGTCATTCAAGCTCAACAGTTTGTTGAAATAACCCATATCTCATTATTCTGGTTGAAGGGATGTGCAGTAAGCAGGATAAAAATATATTTTCAATATTTTTTTCAATTTAGCGTATACTCTTCGATTGTCCGCATGGTAAAAGTACAAGAGATATTCTATGAAGCGCAGCTGGGAAGATGACGATAATGCTACAGACAGGGCACTCTACAGCCTTATAAAAATGCTTGGACTCCTTGTCAGACGTATAAGCCGCAAGAACTCAACTGCTATAGCGCATTTCATAGGTGATTTTATTTATTACATCCCTAAAACAAGGCGACAGCTTGTTGAACAGAACCTTGCACTTACTTTTCCTGAAAAAACACCATCTGAAATCAGCGCGATTACTCATCAAGTTT